>NZ_JBNHFG010000040.1:0-21421 GCF_059090025.1 Arthrobacter sp. Y3224198 | reverse complement strand
CGGCGCCTGTTCCGCAACGCCCGGCAGCGGTGCCTGCGCGGCTGCGTGCCGCGCAGCCCGGTAACCGAACACGACGGCGGGGGCGATGGTGGCGCCCGCCCCCGGATAGGTGCGTCCCATGACGGATGCCGTGGTGTTTCCCGCCGCATAGAGACCGGGGATGACGCTTCCGTCTTCGCGCAGGACCCGGGCGTCGGCGTCGGTCACCAACCCGCCCTTGGTGCCAAGGTCCCCCGGATAGAGCCGCACTGCGGAGAACGGTCCCTTCTCCAGCGGCCCGAGGTTGGGATTGGGCTTGACCCGCGGATCGCTGTAGTAGGTGTCGTACACGGTGTCCCCGCGGTGGAAATCCTCGTCGATGCCGGTTTTGGCGAACCCGTTGAACCGCTCCACCGTGACCTGCAGCGCCGCCGGCGGGACACCCATCTTTTCGGCGAGTCCGCCAAGGGTGCCGTCCTGGAGCAGCAGCCCCTGTTTCTTCCAGTCCTTCCGCCCCTGCAGCAGGGCATTGAAGAGGTAGCGGTGCGCGTGACGGGAGTCGAAGACCAGCCAGGCCGGCGTGCCGGGCACCTTTTTGTTGTTTTCCAGCATGTGGTGGCCGAAGTCCACGTAGGACTCGGACTCATTGAGGAACCGGTTCCCGGCGGCGTCCACCACCAGGGAGAAGGGCATGGACCGCTCGGCGAGAGTGAAGGTCACGGCACCCTTGGGGCCCACCGTGGTGGGTCCCCACCAGGCGTCGTCCATCAGGGCGAGCGCTCCTCCCCGGGCGGCAACAATGTCGATGGCCTCCCCCAGATCACCTTCCGGCGCGGAGGAATACTCCCGTTCCAGGCCCTGGTACTTCTCCCGCCATTCGGCGTTGCGGGCAAAACCGCCGGCCCCCAGCACCACGCCACGGCGGGCCCTGATGCGGACATCGCGGCCATCCCGGCGGACCACGGCACCCAGCACCGCGCCGTCGTCGTCCTGCACCAGGTCAACCAGCGGCGCGGAGAGCCACACCGGCGTCTGCTGGTTCCGGACGATGTACATCAGCGACGAGGCGAGCGCCCCGCCCAGACCGTAGAGCCGTTTGCCGCGCACCAGGCCGCCCAGGGTGCGGAAGACGAAACGGGCGCCGCGGATGAAGCCGCTGGGCGTCGACCATGCCCGGGACAGCTCCCACACATCGTCGGTCGCCAGCGGTGCCGGGATTCCGGAAGCGGCGGGGCGGGACTGACGAAACCATGGACCCAGCAGCTTGGTATCGAATGCCTTTACTTCCAGGGAGCGCCCCACCATGCCGCCGGGCCGGTCCGGGTAATAGTCCGGGTAGTCCTTGGAACGCATCCACTGCACCCCGAGCCCGCCCAGGAACGTCACGACCTCGGGCACCGTGCGCAGGAACGCCAGCTTGCGTTCGCGCGAGGAGGCCGGGCCGACGTCGTCGATCACCTCTTCCATGTAGGTGAGGGCGTTTTCCTCGCTGTCCGAAACGCCGGCCTGCTTCATCAGGGGGTTGTTGGGCATCCACAGCCCGCCCCCGGAAATGGACGTGGTGCCGCCCCAGAGCTTGGTGCTTTCCACTACCAGGACATCCAGCCCGTCGTCCGCCGCGGCGATCGCCGCGGTGAGGGCGGCTGCCCCGGTGCCGACCACCAGGACGTCCACGAGCCGGTCCCAGGGCTCCTCTTCTTCGGACCGGGACCGGGCTTCAGACCGGGCCGGGGCTGCGGCGCGGGCCGGGCTTCCGGGCGGCGGCGCTGCCGCATGTCCTGGCCTGCTGCTGTCGGTCCTGCTGTTTCCGGGCGCTGCGTTCGCCGGGTTCCCTTCGCCGCTGTTTCCGGACGCGCCGTTTTCGTTTACCTCTGCTGCTGCCACTTCAACACTCCCCATTGCGTGCCGTGCCCGTTTACGGTCCGGCGCAGTGCCGGAACATTCAGGCCTGTTGCGGGCCCAGGGCCCGTGCCCGGGAGACTAACAGCGGTTTTATCGGAAGTACACAGTCCTTTTTTGCGGTTCCGTGTGCTGCGGAGACGCTAGTCCATGCAACCGTCCGGGCAGCGCAGGGTGGACGGATCGGAGGCGCACTCAGCGCAGTACAGCGTCAGCTTGCGGCAGGAGGGGTTCGAGCAGTTCTCGAATTTGCTGGTGGGCGCCTCGCAGCGAACGCAGCGGCCGATGGTGACGGCGTCGTCGGTGAACTCGGTATGCATCCGCTTGTCGAAGACGTAGAGCGAACCTTCCCAAAGGCCTTTGTCCCCGTAGGTTTCCCCGTAACGGACAATGCCGCCCTTCATTTGGTAGACCTCTTTGAATCCGCGGTTCACCATCAGGCTGGAGAGCACTTCGCAGCGGATGCCGCCGGTGCAGTAGGTGACCACCGGCTTGTCCTTGAGGTCGTCGTACTTGCCGGATTCCAGTTCGCTGATGAAGTCATGGGTGGTGGACACATCCGGGACCACCGCACCCTTGAACTTGCCGATCTGCGCTTCGAAGGCATTGCGGCCGTCGAAGAAGACCACTTCCTCCCCGGCCTTCTCCTTCTGCTCCACGAGCTCGTGGAGTTCCTCCGGCCGCAGGTGCGTACCGCCGCCAATGACGCCGTTCTCGTCCACCTTCAGTTCGCCAGGTGCGCCGAAGCTCACGATTTCCTCGCGTACCTTCACGCTCAGCCGCGGGAAGTCGTCCGCCGAGCCTTCCGAGTACTTCACGTCCATCTTCTTGAACGCGGGATATTCCCGGGTCGCCTTCACGTAGGCCTTCACCGCGTCGAGCTCCCCGCCCACAGTGCCGTTGATGCCGTCGCGGGAGATCAGGATCCGTCCGCGCAGGCCCAGCTTTTCGCACAGGGTGCGCTGCCAGAGCCGGACGGCGTCGGGGTCCGCGAGGGGTGTGAAAGCGTAATACAGTGCAATTCGGTTCAGTGCCACTAGACAAGGGTAGACCGCCGGAGGATGGCTCATTTCCCCCGGCATCCATACCTTTAGCTCCGGGTGGCCGCTAGTGTGCATCTATGACAGCGCTGGACGATGATTTGCTTGAGACGTGGGTCTCCGGCTGGGCACAGGCACGGGGTTACCAGATGCGCCACGAGGGCCGTTTTCCGGCCGCGCTGCTTCATGACCAGACCAATGACTGGGAGTACTTTGCGCTGGAACCGTCCCATGACGAGTTCGCCGCCCTCGCCGCCTCCGCCCGGCACAGCCCCAGCCGGCTGTTCACCATTGTCACTACGCGCGTCGAGGACATTCACGGCGCCGCCTCGGTGTACGGCCTGCAGGTCCGCTCCACCGACGAAGTGCTGATGATCGCCGACATGTCCGGCCAGGACGTGGAAGCACCCGTTCTGCCCTGGGACAACTTCGAGACCGCCGCCAGCCACGAGGACAACATCGCCTCGGTAACGGTGTCCGCGGAGGGCAAACCCATCGCCCGGGGACGCGTGGCCGTGGTCAACGGATACGCCGTGTATGACCGGATCGTCACCGACCCGGACTTCCGCCGGAAGGGGCTGGGCAGTTACGTCATGCGTGCCCTCACCGCCGCCGCACTGGAGGACGACGCCGACTCCGGGCTGCTGGTTGCGGGCCTGGACGGCCAGGAACTTTACCGTTATCTGGGCTGGGAGTCGCTGGCCAGCGTGGTGATGTTCCAGCCGCGGCTCTGAGGATTTCCGGCTGCAATCCGCCACAACCGGCGGTGTCCGGAGCCCGGGGTTCCCCCTGCAGTGAACATCGTCCGGTCCCGGGGCGCCGGTGGGAGAATGGGCTGGTGGCCCTTCATGATTCCCTGATCCCGCTGCTCGGCGGCGGAGCCGAGCCGGAACAGCTGATGCACGTGCACCAAATTCCCGCGCGCCAGGCCGTCACTGCGCCTTGGCCGCAGTGGGCACATCCCGACGTCGTTGCCGCCTACGGCCGGCTTGGTATCCGCGAGCCGTGGGCACATCAGATGGAGGCCGCCGAAGCCGCCCACAGCGGAAAGCACACGATCATTGCCACCGGCACCGCGTCCGGGAAATCGCTGGCCTACCAGCTGCCGGTCCTGGACGCCATCCATCGCACCTCCCTGGACGACCGCGCCACGCTTGAGCCCAGCGGCGCCGTCGCGCTCTACCTCGCTCCCACCAAGGCACTGGCCGCGGACCAGCTGGCGGCGGTGAAGTCGCTGCAGCTGCCTACTGTCCGGGCGGAAACGTACGACGGCGACACGGACACCGGTGCCCGGCGCTGGATCCGCGACCACGCGAACCTGGTGCTGGCCAACCCGGACATGCTGCATTTCGGTGTGCTGCCCAACCATGCCTGGTGGGCCCGCTTCTTCCGCCGGCTGAAGTACGTCATCATCGATGAGGCGCACAGCTACCGCGGTGTTTTCGGCTCCAACGTGGCCAACCTGCTGCGCCGGCTGCGGAGGATCTGCCGGTACTACGGGTCCGACCCGGTCTTCATCGGTGCTTCCGCAACCTCCGCCGACCCCGAGCAGTCCTTCAGCCGGCTGATCGGCGCCCCGGTTGCTGCCGTTACCAAGGACCGGTCTCCGCACGGTTCCACCACCGTGGCGCTCTGGGAGCCGCAGCTGACCGAGTTGAAGGGCGAAAACGGTGCCAGGTCCAGGCGGACGGTCGTGGCGGAAACCGCTGATCTGCTGGCCAACCTGGTGGCAGCGCAGGTGCGGACCATTGCCTTCATTAAGTCCCGCCGCGGCGCCGAAACCATTTCCACCATCACCCGGCGGCTGCTGGACGAGGTCCATCCCTCACTGCCCGGCAGGGTGGCCGCCTACCGCTCCGGTTACCTGCCGGAGGAACGGCGGGAGCTCGAGCGCCGGCTGCGCAGCGGGGAGCTGCTGGGCATCGCCAGCACGTCGGCCTTGGAACTGGGGATCGACATTTCCGGGCTCGACGCCGTCCTGGTGGCGGGCTGGCCCGGGACCCGGGCATCGCTGTTCCAGCAGATCGGCCGGGCCGGGCGATCCGGACAGGATGCCCTGGCGGCGTTCGTGGCCAGCGACGACCCGCTGGACACCTACCTCGTGCACCATCCGGAAGCGATTTTCGACATCTCGGTGGAAGCCACCGTCTTTGACCCTTCCAACCCGTATGTCCTGGGCCCGCACCTGTGCGCAGCCGCGGCGGAACTGCCGTTGACCCCGGACGAGCGGGAGCTGTTCGGTCCTACCGCCGCCGGCCTGCTGGACCAGCTGGTGGCTCAGGGGTACCTGCGGAAACGGCCCTCGGGCTGGTTCTGGACGCATCCGGAAAGCGCCGCCTCCATGGTGAACCTCCGGGCCGCCGGCGGCGGGCCGATCAACATTGTGGAATCTGAAACGGGCACCCTGCTGGGCACCATGGACTCTCCACAGGCGCAGTACCAGGCACACACCGGGGCCATCTACGTTCATCAGGGCACCACGTTCCTGGTGGATGAACTCAACGAGGCCGATCACTGCGCCATGGTCACCCGCACCAATCCGGAGTTCTATACCCAGGCCCGGGACATCACCCAGGTTGAGGTGCTGGAAACCGAGCGGACCGAGGAGTGGAACGGCATCCAGGTGTGCTTCGGCACGGTGAAGGTCACCACGCAGGTGGTCTCCTACCAGCGCAAAGCCCTGATCTCCAACGAGATCCTGGGCGAGGAGCCGCTGGAACTGGAAGCCAAGGAACTGTTTACCAAGGCCGTGTGGTTCGTCATCGATGAACGGTTCCTCCTGGACGCCGGGCTGGCCGCCGCGGACTTCCCCGGCTCACTGCACGCCGCCGAGCACGCCTCCATCGGCATGCTGCCGTTGGTGGCCACCAGCGACCGGTGGGACATCGGCGGGGTGTCCACCGCCCTGCATGCCGACACGGAGAAACCCACCATTTTCGTCTACGACGGCCATCCCGGCGGCGCCGGGTTCGCCGAGCGGGGTTACGAAGCCGCCCGGATCTGGCTGGCCGCCACCCGGGACGCCATCCGGGCCTGCGAGTGCGAGGGCGGGTGCCCGTCCTGCGTGCAGTCCCCCAAATGCGGGAACAAGAACAACCCGCTGGATAAGAAGGGTGCCGTGACGCTGCTGGATGTGCTGTTGAAGCACGCCCCGGACGAAGCCCTCGCCCTCAGTTCCTAGCGCCGGCCAGGACGGCGGACCGGCACGGGCCCGGGCCGTCGCCGGAGCAGGCAGGGCCGGGATGTGCACTTCAGCCTCCACCGTGACTGTGCCCCGCTCCCGGTCCGCAGCGCAGCTGGTGAGCCGGGCTTCGTTGCGCGCCGCTGTTTCCCGCGCTGCCGCGCAGCTGTCTCCCGTCCCCGCGCCTGTGCCGGCCTCTCCGGACGACGGTCCCAGTCCGCGCAGCCTGTCCGCCCCTGCGAGCGCTGCCAAATCCGCTGCAGTGGCGGCGCGGACGGCAGCCACTGACGCCTGCACCATCAGCAGGCCGGCCACCGCAGCCCCCAGCAAAGCAAGGCAGATGCCAATAGACATGACTGAGCCCGCTCCCCTGTCCGGCGCTGTCCGCCTATCCGCACCTTCCTCATCCGCGCGGTCTTCAAGAAATTCCGTCGGGACCACCTCCGTCTCCCGGAAAAGCGACCGCATCGGCTGAAAGCTCAAGCGGCAGGTACTTTAGCAGCGGAAATGTCAGTTCGCTGCGGACCTCCACCGAGGTCCATGGCCCGTCTTCCACCAGGACCATACGGGCAGAGGCACCGGCCAACCGTTCCACTGCGGCCGTGGCAGCCGCACCGTCGGCACGCATCACTTCCCTCGCCGCAGCGCGTGCCGCCTCCTCCAACCGAAGCTGAGTGATGCCCGCCGCGATCCCGGTCAGCCCGGCCACCAACACCAGGACAATGGCCGGCAGGGCCACGGCAAACTCCGCCGTAACGGATCCCCGGTCCCTGCTTTGGTTCCTACTTCGGTCCCTGCCTTGGTCTCTGCCTTGGTCCCTGCGTTCCCGCCGCTGGTCCTGCCTTGTCCTGCGCATGGTCGGGGACCATCAACCCAGGGTCAGGGCCGACCGGATCAGCGACACCAGCATCCCCCGCACTTCGTCACTGCCCAGCACAACCGCCAGCAACCCGGCAAAGGCAACCGCTGCCAGCGTGGCAATGGCATACTCCGCCGTCGCCATTCCGGCTTGCCTATCCGTCCACTCCGGAACAGACCGGGCAGACATGTACCGGACACGCAGGGACCGCGCGGCCTCGGAGGTGTCAGCCGACCGGGATGCGGCGGCGGTAGCGTCTGCGACGGTGGCGTCGGTGGCGGCGGTAGCGTCTGCGTCGGTAGCGTCTGCGACGGTGGCGACGGTGGCGTCGGTAGCGTCTGCGACGGTGGCGTCGGTGGCGTCGGTAGCGTCTGCGACGGTGGCGTCGGTGGCGTCGGTAGCGTCGGTAGCGTCGGTGAACCCGACCGTATCGGCTGGCTCCGCGCACCCGAAGGCGCCGGCCTGCCCCGTGCGCTTGTATGTCCGGCCAATCACCATGGGAGGTGCTGCCAGCAGATACACGCCGTGGCTGCCGTTGGACTCCGGATTCGGGCAGCTGGCCGGGGCAGCGGCTGGGGCCAGGTGTTCCGCGGTGTCCGCACCGCCCGTGGAGGTTTTTGAGAGGTTTCGCCGGGGCAAGGGACGTGGGATCAAAGTCATCGGAGTTTTCCTTCTTCGAGGTGTTCTGGCTGCTGGAAGTCCTGCGGAATCCGATCCTTTCTCCGAACGACGTCACCGGCGGCCCCGGCAGGCCAGCTCGGGGACACCGACGAATGGAACATCGGCTGTGGAGGAACGATCACCGCGCATGGGCCTGCACACCCGTCCCGCCTGGCCCGCAGCACCCAAGCAGCCTGCGGACGGGTCACCGGCCGGGGAGCAGGGACAGCAGCAGGGGAACCACGGTCAAGGCGACAAAGGCAGGCAGCGAACACAGCCCCAGTGGGACCACCAGCCGGATGCCCAGGGTGGCTGCCCGTCTGCGTCCTTCCGCCCTGCGGCGGCGGCGCAGGGCGTCTGCCTGCGAATAGAGCACGGCGGCGGACGGCGCTCCCGTGCCGGCAGTGAAACGCAGCGCAGGCCCCAGGGCCTCGAACGCCGCCGACCGCGCGTGGCCGCCGCCCCTCGCTCCGGACGGCTCGCCGGACAAACCTCCCGCGGCAAGCTGCCACGCCGTGTCCCAAGGCACCCCAAGTTCGAGTGCTCCCAGCAGGCGCGCCAGCCTGCCCGCCGTCGCGGTGTCCACCCCGTCGGCCAGCAAGGCCAGGGCCGAAGACAGCGGCTGCCCGGCTCCAAGCATGGCCGCAACCAGGTCCAGCATCAGTGCCGGATCGCTGATCCCGGTACCGGTGTCCGGAGCGGCGGCTCCAGCGGCAGTTCGGAGCGGAAACGTCCGCAGCCCCGGCACCGCCAGGACAACGGCGGCGGCGCAGAGGAGCGCGGAGACCGCCAAACCGTTCACCGGGATTCCGGCCGTACTGCGGCATCCCGGACCAACCGGCCGGACCACATGCGTCCTGCCAGCCAGAACCCACAGCCCGCCACGGCTGCTGCCCACCCCGCAGGAGTCCCCGTCAGCACCTGCAGCGGATTGCCGCCCAGAAGATACCCAAGGACCATGCCGCCAGCCGGAAGCCAGGTGAGCAGCCGCACGGTGGCGCGCGGTCCAGCCAGAGCCGCCTCCCGGTCAGCAGCGGCGCCCCGGGCGTCGTCCAGCTGGCCGGCGTAGCGGGTGAGTACGGCGGACAGCGGAGCGCCGCTGCGCTCGGACACCTGGACACACACGGCCAACCCTGCCCACAACTCGCGGCCGGCCGGATTGCCGCCGGGCGAACGGCCTCTACCGACCCCCGAACTGCCAGCGCCGCCCGCCGCGGCCACAAAAACCGGTACGGGACTCATTCCGAGGGACGTAGCGGCTGCGGCTGCCTGCAGCACCGGGGCCAACGTGCCGCCTTGAACCCCCGGCCGGCCGGTGTCATGGAGCACGGCCGCATCCGCCCAGATCCGTTGGGCGGACCGTCCTGCCATCAGCAGGCCCGCCAGCTCACGGACCAACAGGACGTAGACCTCACCTTCGGCCTGCGCGTCCCGGGAGCGGGCCCGTCGAAACCGGTTGTGCGCCGCCCGCCCCGGCTGCCCCGGTCCTGACGCGACCTTCCGGGCCGGCACTGGTTCCCGCCCGGGAAAGGTCCCGCCGAACTGCCAGAGACCGACGGCGACCGCGAGGAGCAATGCCACGGTCAGGCCCGGCACGCCGCCGCTCCCTCGACGGCGGACGCTTCCGCCCGTCGCTCGTTCAGGCGTCGCTCCAGTTCCGGCCATCCCTCAGCCTGTCGGTAGCTCCCGCCGTCGCGCTGGAGTGCCGGGACGGCTGTCAGCCTGCCGTCCGCCAGGATCAGCACTGCGATTTCCGAGACCACCCGGGTGCCGGCCACCCGTCCGAGGTGAACCACCACATCCAACGCGGCGGCTGCCTGCAAGGCCACCGCTTCGGGTGTCATCCCGGCCAGCGCGCCCAGCGCTGCCAACCGGGCCGGCACCCCTGCAGCAGAGTTGGCATGGATAGTTCCGCCGGCGCCGTCATGGCCGGTGTTCAGGGCAGCCAGCAATTCGCGGACCTCCGCACCCCGGCACTCCCCCACGACCAACCGGTCCGGACGCATGCGCAGGGCCTGGCGGATCAGCTCAGCCTGGTCCAGGGCCCCGCTGCCCTCCACGTTGCCATGGCGGCTTTGCAGTCCCACGACATGCGGATGTGCGGGATCCAGTTCCGCGGCGTCTTCCACCAAAACCAGCCGTTCCTGGGTGCTGCTGAGCGAGAGGAGTGTGGACAGCAATGTGGTTTTCCCCGTCCCGGTTGCCCCGCTGACGAGGAAGTTCAACCGTCTGCGGACCATTTTGCGCAGCACGCCTTCGCACTGCGGGTCCAGGGTGCCGGCCTGCACCAGGTCCGCCAGGGTGAAGGACCGGTTCCGGTGGATGCGGATGGAGAGCAACGTGGACCCCGTGGACACCGGCCGGAGCACTGCGTGCACCCGGTACCCCTGGAGCTGGACATCAACGCAGGGGCAGGAATCGTCCAGTCGCCGTCCTCCGGCGGCAACCAGGCGCGTGGCAAGGGCCAGGACGTCGGCTTCCGCGGCAAACCGGACCCCGGTCAACTCCAACCCCCGCCCGGCGTCCACCCAGACCCGGTCCGGACCGTTGACCAGAATGTCGCTGACACCGGGGATCAACGCCAGGGGCTGCAGCGGGCCCAGTCCCTGGAGCTCGGCGCGTACGCGGTCCACCGCTTGCAGGGTCCCCTCCGACCCCAGCAGGTGCCCGCTGGCTTGGACCGCGGCCGCCAACCGTGCGCCCGTGACCGGCTCGGATTGTGTCAGCATCCGATCGCGGACCCGGCGGAGCAACGGATCCGGACCGGCAGGCCGCCGTGAATCCGGGAAGGCGCCCGACCGCGGCGTACCTGCCGCCCCGGTATTCATGCCGCCGTCCCGGCCGGCCCGGCTGCGTTGAGCGTTTCGGAGAGGATCCGTCTGGAAGCCTTGCCGATCCTGCCCCGCGCCGAATCTGCCAGCACGCGGCCGGATTCCGTATTCCGGCCGGCACTGCGGAGTCCGGGCAGATATCCGGCCAGTGGAAGTCCCACGGCTTCGGCCACCCGCCACGCATCCCACCCGTCGGCCAACGGCCCGCGCACCACTGCCCTGGCGGGCACGTGCCCCAGATCCGGCAGCAGGGTGCGGGCCGCAAGGATGGAAGCGGGACGCCCCGGAACCAGGACCAACAGGTGGTCGCAAAAAGCCAGCAGGGATGCCGTCCCCAGCCACCGGCCCACGTCCACTATGGTCAGGTCGAATGCGCCACGCGCCGCATCCATCACCGCGGTGGCCACCGCCTCCCCGGCCGGTTCGGCGCCACCGCCTGACAGCAGCGAAAACCCTCCCACTGCGGGCAGCCCGGCCGCCAGCTGCACCGGATTCAGGCTCCCGCTCAGCCCCGCGAGATCGGGCCAGCGGATGCCCTCGGTTTCCGTGGCGCCCAGGGCCCACTCAAGACCCGCGCCACGCGGGTCGCCGTCAGCCAACAGCACCGATATTCCGCCTTCGGCGGCAACCGAACTGAGCCAGCACGCCAGGGTGGAGGCCCCGGCCCCGCCGCATCCACCCACGATGCCCAGTACCGTTCCGCCGGAGACCGTACGCCGGCGCCCGAGATACCCGGCCAACCACCCCGCAGCGGCGGGCAGTACTGCAACCCGTGCCGCAGAGCTTCCGGCCGCGGCTTCCCAGATGCCGGGGTCTCCGGCCAGTCCCACGACAATGATTTCCGGTTTCCCGCGTGCTGCCGCACCGAAGGCCGCCGGGCCGTGAGCGCTGTCCGGGCTACCACCGGTTACACGGAAGTGGTCGCTGCCCAGGAGCAGCACCTCCGGGCCAGGCGCCAAGGCGGCGGACAGGTTCTCCGCAACCGAGAGTTCAACGCCCGCGGCTGCCGCCAACCGGGCCACCTCGTCCTGCAGGTCCTGGTCCCCGGACACCAGCACCACCGTGCCCGCTGCCTCCGGTTCCACAGCCGGACCGGCACGCAGCCTCCGACGATGCCTGCGCATGGGGCCGCCCCGCCCGTCGGGCGTCGTTGCCCCGCCTTTCCAGTCCGACACCCTGCCGTCCGCCGCGTTTTCCCTGTCCATGTCACCAGTCCCTGTCCATGCCACCACAATCCATGCCGCCACCGTGCCGCCGGACCGCTCCGACGGCACGGGCGCGGCCTCAGAGGGTGTTTATGCCGCTCCTTCCCTATGGGTGTGGAGGGGAAGTGCGGGTCGTTCCCCGCCCCCGCCTGCGGTGCTGGCAGGATGGCGGCATGGAACACAGCGGCATGAAGCACATCGGCATATTGCTCTTTGACGGCGTCGAGGAGCTCGACGCCGTCGGCCCCTGGGAAGTGCTGTCCCACTGGACCCTGACCTACCCCGAAGACGGGTATACCGTCGCTTTGCTCTCCGCGGACGGCGCCCCCGTCACAGCAGCCAAGGGCATGCTGCTGACGCCGCACCTCTCGGCCCGGGAGGCTCCGGATTTCGACGTTTTCCTGCACCCCGGCGGGTATGGCACCCGGGCGCTCGCCGGCAACCCCGGCCATCTGGACTGGATGCGGTCCCTGCGGGCCCGGACGCCGCTGATGACCAGCGTCTGCACCGGCAGTCTGGTCTACGCCGCAGCCGGCCTGTTGTCCGGACGGCCCGCGACCACTTATTGGGATGCCTTCGGGCGTCTGACCGACTTTGACCCGAGCGTCGAAGTCCGGCCCAAGGACCGCTGGGTGGATGACGGAGACATGATCACCAGCGCCGGCGTCAGCGCCGGCATCGATATGGCCCTGCATCTGGTCCGCCGGCTGGCCGGTGAGGAGCGGGCCAAACAGGTCCGTCGCGGCATCCAATACGATCCGGAACCGCCGGTGTAGGAAAGAGCCCAAACCGCGGCCGACGGCGGTAGGGTCGCCCTAGCGGCCGCCGAACGCGAGCAGGACCGGAGAGGAAAGCAGCCATGGCAACGGAAAAACCCGCACCGGGAACGGACACCAGCGAGCGCGTGAAACATTCCGTGAAACATGCGCACCCCGCCGAACACCTGGATGTGCTGATCATCGGCGCCGGGCTCAGCGGCATCGGGGCGGCCTGCCGCCTGAAGCAGGACCATCCCGGCCGGACAGTGGCACTGCTGGAATCCCGCAGCCGGCCCGGGGGCACCTGGGACCTGTTCCGCTACCCCGGCATCCGCTCGGACTCGGACCTGTACACCTTCGGATATGACTTCCGCCCCTGGCGGGAGGAAAAGGCCATTGCGGACGGACCAAGCATCCTCCGCTACCTGCAGGACACCGCCGCCGAGTACGGTGTGGACACCCTTATCCGCTACCACCACAAGGTGGTTTCGGCGGACTGGTCCAGCCGGGAGGCACGGTGGCACGTCACCGTGGAACGGACGCGGACCCCTGACCCCGGCCCGGACGGTGACCGGCACGAGCCGGTAGGAACCGGAGAGTTCATGCACCTGACCGCCGGCTGGATCTTCAACGCGGCCGGGTACTACCGCTACGACCAGGGCTACACCCCGGACCTGCCCGGCCTTGAGCGTTTCGCCGGCCGGGTTGTGCATCCGCAGCACTGGCCCGAAGACCTGGACCCGGACGGAAAGCGGATCGCCGTGATCGGCAGCGGCGCCACCGCCGTCACCCTGGTTCCGGCGCTGGCGCAGGGCGGTGCCCGGGTCACCATGGTCCAGCGGACCCCCACCTACATCCTGCCCGTCCCGGCCGAGGACCCGATCGCCCGCCGGCTGCGCGGCGTCGTCGGGCCCGAACGCACCGGTCGGATCATGGCCGAGGTCAGCGCCCGCCGGCAACGGGCCATCTGGGCCTTCTGCCAGCGCTGGCCGCGCCTGGCCCGGAAGGCCATCCGCGGCATCCAGTCCCGCGCCGTCCCGGTGGATTTCGACGCGGACATTCATCTGAACCCGCCGTATGACCCGTGGGACCAGCGGCTCTGCGCCGTCCCGGACGGTGACTTTTTCGCTGCCCTGCGCAGTGGCCGGGCAACGGTGGCCACCGGTCAGATCGCCGGCTTCACCGATGACGGGCTGCGTCTGGCCTCCGGCGAGGAGGTGGCGGCCGATGTGCTGGTCACCGCCACCGGGTTCACCATCCAGGTGCTGGGCGGCATGGAATTGCGGGTGGACGGGGTTCCGGTCCGGCTGCCGGAGCACGTCGCCTACCGCGGGGTAATGCTCAGCGGGATCCCGAACATGGCTTTCGCCATCGGCTACACCAATGCGTCCTGGACCCTCAAGGTGGGACTGCTGACGCAGTGGTTCTCCCGCCTGCTCACCTCCATGGACCGGCACGGGTACACCTCAGCGGTGCCGGCGGCACCCGAAGGCATGCCCACCCGGCCCCTGCTCGACTTCGGGGCCGGGTACGTCCAGCGCAGCCTGGCTTCCCTGCCGAGGCAGGGATACCAGGCGCCCTGGCTGATGACCATGAACTTCCTTGCCGACCGCCGCGACCTGCAGAAGGGTGCACTGGCAGATGAGTACCTGCATTTTGCAGGTCCCGAGGGCAGCCTCCCCGGAGCGCCGGAAGCCGGGACATCGGGAGCCCGCACCGCGGACCGGTCGGCCGACCGTTTCGTCACCCTCGCCTCCGGGCTGCGGCTGTGTTACCGCACGGACGGACCCGACGACGGCGAACCGGTGGTCCTGGTCTCCGGGCTGGGACTGGACCTGGCCGCCTGGCCGTCGGACCTGGTGGACGGCCTGGCCACTGCCGGATACCGGGTCATCCGCCTGGACAACCGCGACGCCGGCCGGTCCGGGCGGATGGATACCCCTGTGCCGTCGCTGCTCGATCAGGCACTCGCCCGCCCCACGCCGGGCGCCTACCGGATCGAGGACATGGCGGACGACGTCGTGGGGCTGCTGGACCATCTAAAGGTGGACCGTGCCCATGTGGCCGGAATGTCCCTGGGCGGCATGATCGCCCAAACCGTCGCGGCCCGCTATCCGGACCGGGTGCTCACCCTCACGTCGCTGATCTCCACCACCGGCGCCCGGAAAGTCGGCGCGGCCGCCCTGTCCACCAAGATCCGCTTCGCGGCACGCCCGCCGCGGACCCGGGCAGCGTTCATCCGCGCCCGCGTGGGCATGATGCGGCACCTCTCCGGCCGGGCCAACCCCGCAGATCCGGCGGTCGAAGCCGAGCTGGCAGGAGGGGCGTGGGACCGCGGCGCGTATCCGGACGGCGGCCGGGCCCGCGCCCGGCAGCTGGGGGCCATCAACGCCTCCCAGGACCGCACGCGGGATCTCGCCGGCATCCGGGTCCCCACACTGGTGATTCACGGTGACCGGGATCCGATTGTGCATCCGAGCGGCGGGACGGCAACCGCGGCCGCCATTCCGGGCTCGCGCCACGTGACGATTCCCGGCATGGGGCATTACTTCCACGCGGCGGCCGTGCCGGATCTGGTGCGGCTGATCACCGGGCATCTGCGCAGCGCCGACGCCGGCGCAGCTTCCGGCGCTACTGCTGCGCAGGCTGCCCCAGCCCCGGGGACACCGGCACGTAGTTGATCCCGGCCGTGCGGGGACGGGCCTTCGGCGTCCGGGAAAAGCCCTTGGCGTCCAGGTGGTTCTTGGCGCGGAAAACCGCCACGGCGTCGTCGTAGGCCTTGTTCACCTGCGCACCGGTGACAACTTCGCTGGTGCCGTCGCTGAAGGCGATCGTGAGCGACGCCGATGCCGGAAAGTGCCGGTCCATCCGGATAAAGCCTTCGCTGTCCTGCTGGAGAGTAATCAAGTGGTTCCGCCCTGTAGAAATGTCAGCTTCCAGTCTCCCCCATCCCGCGGGCCGCTCCGGTTCCGGCAGCGACGGCCCGCCTTCCCGGTGAACCTGACGGCACGGGTTCCGGGTGAGAATAGAGGCATGTACATCGTCCTCGCCCCCGGTCCGGGCCACGCCCAGGGAGCGGACGCCAGCTGGACGCTGCAGGAAACGGACGACGCCGGATCCCCCTCCGCGCCCGAAGTGACCGTTCCCGCGCCTGAACTTCCCGCCGCGGTAAACCACTTTGAGCAGCGGCAGGTGCGCTGGGTCTGGGAATCCGCCCGCGAGGTGTACCCCCGTCTGCTGGACGCGGGGATATCGGTGGAACGGTGCCATGACCTGGCCCTGGTGCGCAATGTCCTGGCGTTCGCGCCGTCGGCACCGTCCACCCCCTACATCGACAAGCTCCGTGCGGACGCACCCGCAGCGGAGGCGGACCCGGCACCCCGCCAGCTGCTGCCGGTCCGCCCGTCCCCGGACCAAACCTCCATCTTCGACACCTTGGAGGCCCCGGAAGGGACGCCGTCCGGCGCCCGGGCCGCTACCGCCGCCGAACTGGCTGCGGAGCTTGCCGACCAATTGGAGGCCGTTCGCCGTTCTGCCGCTCCGGCGAAACTGAACCTGCTTGCTGTCGCCGAGTCCACCGGCGGGATGATCGCGGTGGAGATGGAGAGCGCCGGGATTCCGTGGCGCCGGGACATCCACGAAGCGATGCTGCAGGACGCCTTGGGCCCCCGGCCGCCCGAGGGCCAACGCCCGGAGAAACTCGAACAGCTCGCCGCCGAGCTGCGGCGCCTGCTGGGCAACCCCGGCTTCAACCCCGACTCCCCGCAGGAGTTGCTGCGCGCGCTGCACCGGGCCGGAATCGAAGTCCGCAGCACCCGGTCCTGGGAACTGCAGCAGCATCAGCATCCTGCGATCGCACCGCTGCTGGAATACAAGAAACTCACCCGGCTGCTGACCGCCAACGGCTGGACCTGGCTGGACGCCTGGGTGGACGGAGGCCGGTTCCGTCCTGAATACGTCGTCGGCGGGGTGGTCTCCGGCCGCTGGGCTTCCCGGGGCGGGGGCGCGTTGCAAATTCCCAAAACCGTCCGTGACGCGGTTCGTCCGGATCCGGGCCGGCGGTTGATTGTTGCAGACGCCGCGCAGCTTGAGCCCCGGGTCCTTGCCGCACTGGGACAGGACTCCGCACTGGCAGCGGCAGCCCGGGGCAAGGACCTGTACCAGGGCATCGCCGACCGCAGCTTCGACGGTGACCGGGCCAAGGCCAAAATGGCCATGCTCGGCGCCATGTACGGCGCTACCAGCGGGGAATCCGGGCGGCTGATGCCGGTGCTGACCCGCGCCTACCCGCAGGCCATCGGCGTGGTGGAACGCGGCGCCCGGGCCGGCGAGGCGGGGCAGGTGGTCAGCAGCCATCTGGGTCGCGGCTGCCCGCCGGCGTCGGCGGCATGGATCCGATCCCAGCAAAGCACCAACGCCGAGGAGCAACGCCGCGCCGAGTCCCTCGCCCGGTCCCGCGGCCGGTTCACGCGCAACTTCGTGGTCCAGGCCAGTGCGGCGGAGTGGGCGCTGTGCTGGCTGGCGGAGATCCGCCGCCGTCTGCGCGCGGGGTCGGTAAACGCTCCGGCCGGCGAGCTGGTGTTTTTCCTGCATGACGAGGTCATGCTGCATGTCCCGGCCGGCCGGGTCGAGGAGGTCACCGCGCTGGTGTCCGATGCCGCTGCGGCGGCCACCCGGCTGCTCTTCGGCAGCATACCGCTGGAGTTTCCGGTGATGGTGACGGCTGTGGACTCCTACGCGGACGCGAAATAGGAATGGGGGCTAGTCCAGCGCAGCTGCGAACCGCGGGGCGAGCTGTCGGACGTAGAAACCGTTCAAATGGTTTGGATCGTAGTACACAGCTACTCCGCCGACCGCGGCGTAGCAGCTTTGCAGGTCGCAGAAGGAATCCGTCATGTCCACTGGCGTCACCCTCCCGCTTCCCATCCTTTTGGCAGCTTCCGACATTGGATCGCTCGCCAACGCAGCCTCGCGCGGAACGGCGCACTTCATAGGCTCCTGGGCATTCAGGGCAATGCAGTCCGGACTGCGGACGGACTCGTTGAGCGGTGCGTCAACGATCGGGATAACGGTGGTTCCTGAGTCTGTCCATCGCTGCCAGATACTGCTGAATCCCTTTACGTACTGCTCGTTCTGCGGGTTTCCCGTACCATCGTCAATCTGTTCCGCGGCCACGAAAGTGCTGACGAACACCCGCTCGGGTCGGTCCTCAACAATGGCATCAGTCGCTGTCTGCACCCAGTTGCTGCATTGGTCTGCGGTGTCCTCGGATACTGCATCCCCGGAGAATGAAACGACGGGCGCGTCTACCATCGGGCAACCGCCGTGGTAGCTGATCTTGAGTACCCAGCCGCGCTCGCGACCCATCTCTGCGACCGCCTGCTGCCACTGCTGGGCATGCGAGTCCCCGACCAGCCAGGCCGTCTCGGCCTCCGGGTTGCCGCCGGAGAAGTCACAGATACTCGGGCTGCCGCCCTCCAGGAGTTTATCCTCGGAGCCCCCGCATTCCTTCGGTACGGTCCAGTACTCGTTGTCCTTGCCCATGTGTGGAAGCACAACGGGGATACTGAACGGGTCACTGCATTCCCTGTTCTCCAGGGCGGCAACGCCGTAACACGGCCCGTCTGCACCGGCCGCTGCCAGTTCCAACGCACGTTCTTCCTTGAAATTGCCGCCAACACCCAGAAGGACCGCGGCAACCGAAACGGCTGCCATCCCTGCCAACGGAGCACGGAATCCCATTGGGCGCCGGGTATGCCGGCCGCGCGACTTGATCCAGGCATCTTCGATCCAGAGTTTCGTCAGCCAGGCCAGCAGGAGTGACACCGCCAGGACCAGCAATTTGTACGGAGCCGTGGGAACAACGCCAAAGACGTAGGGTGCCGCCACGATCAGCGGCCAGTGCCAGAGGTAGAGGGAGTAGGAAATCTTTCCGACAAACTGCACCGGCGGCAGCGACGTGAGAACCTCGTGGGCGAGCCGCGAGCCGGTTCCGGCGATGATCACCAGGGCCGAGCCGAGCACCGGAGCCAAGGCCGTCCACCCCGGGAATGGCGTCCCTCCGTCGAAGGTCAGTGCGCTGGCCAGGATGAGGCCAAACCCGGCGATCGCCAGGACATTGCGAAGCACCTGGGACCTCAGCCGGACCGCCGCCGCGGCTACCGCTGCACCGACGGCGAACTCCCAGACCCGGGCCGGGGTCACGAAATAAGCCTGCTCCGGGGAATTGTCCGTGACATAGATGCTGTACATCAGGGACAGGACGGCAACGCCCAGAACGGCCGCCAGCAACACCCGGCGCAGCGGTTTCCGTCCCCGCCGGGCAATGACAGCAAAGAGGACCAGGGTCAGGGGCCACAAGAGGTAGAACTGTTCTTCTACGGACAGGGACCAGTAATGCTGGACTGCGGAGGCGGACTCGGTCATCGCCGAGTAGTCCACGCTTCTGGCCGCCAGTAACCAGTTCTCACCGTAGAAGACGCTGGCGAGGATTTCCTGTGCAGTGGCCATCCACCGCGGATAGGGCAGGAACAACAGGGCCAGCAGCATGGAGGCGCCCAGGACCAGGAAAGCGGCAGGGAACAGGCGGCGGGCCCGGCGCGCGTAGAAAGCTGACAGCTTCACTCGCCCGGTGGCCTCAATCTCCCGCACCAGGTGCGAGGTGATCAGGAAGCCGGAGATTACAAAAAAGACATCCACCCCGACGTACCCGCCGGGGAGCCGGAGCGGCCACAGATGGTTCAGTAATACCAGACCCACGGCGAGGGCGCGCATGGCTTGGATGTCCGCGCGGAAACGGCGTGCCGACGACGGCGCGGTTGGGGTCAGCCGGCTGCGTTCCGTGCGTGACGTGTTGACAGCCATTTACCCCCCCTGGTGAGCGCCCGTTCTTCCACGTCTGGCGTTGCGGCGGCTGGTTCCTGAGACCTGCCCCGTGCGGGGCTGCAGGAAAATCATATCCGCACAGAAGGCAGTCAGGCGGCGGGGACAACCTCCCGTGTGTCGTCCCACGGCTGGGTCCAGCCCAGCTCGTCCAGGACAGCGGCGAGGATGATGCCGGTGAATCCCCACACCAGCACCCCGTTGACCAGGAAGGCAGGGCTGCGGTGGCCGCCCGGCCGGCCGGGGAATACAGCCGTCCGCCGGTTCTCCGGATTCAGCAGATCCGCCACGGGCACCCGGAACACGGAGGCTGATTCGCCGTAGTCCACCACGTCCACCGGCGTCGGCTTGTCCCACCAGCCCAGCACCGGGGTGACCAGGAAATTGCTGACCGGCAGCCCGACGGGCGGTAGCGACCCCAGCACGCGGACACCGGCCGGATCAAGCCCGGTTTCCTCCCGGGCTTCGCGGAGCGCCGCGTCCACCACTGTGGCGTCCGAGGCATCCACGGACCCGCCCGGGAAGGCCACCTGGCCGGGGTGGTCATTGAGCGTGGCCGCCCGCTCGATCAGCAGGATGTCCAGGTCGTCCGGGACGGCGTCGGTGGAAAAATCCGCGGGCCGGTCATCCAAGACACCAAAAAGCATCAGTACCGCCGCCGGACGCGCGGCTGCCGGGTCCACGCTGCGGCGCAGCAAATCGATGTTGGCGTTGAAGACGGTTGTCCCCCGGGCCACGGCGTCGGCCAGCGCTTCGAGGTCCCTGCGGGCGCTCATGCTTCGAGCCCGTAACCGGCGGCCCGCAGCTGGGCACGGGTCTCGGCAGCCATCATCCGGGCATGCAGTTCCTCGCGTCCGGGTGCCAGCTCGTATTTGAGCAGTTTGCGGGCCTTGTCCGGGTCGGTCTCACCCTCGCCGTAGGAGGGACAAAGTTGGGCGACAGCGCAGGCCCCGCAGGCGGGCTTCTTGGCATGGCATACCCGCCGGCCGTGGAAGACCACCCGGTTGGACAGCGGCGTCCAGTCCTTCGGCTCGAACAGTGCTGCCACGTCCTCCTCGACCTTCACCGGGTCCTTGGACGTGGTCCAGCCGAAACGCCGCGCCAGGCGCCCGAAGTGGGTGTCCACGGTGATGCCGGGAATGCCGAAGGCGTTGCCCAGCACCACGTTGGCGGTTTTTCGGCCTACTCCGGGCAGGATGACCAGGTCTTCCAGCCGGTCCGGCACCTTACCGTCGAATTCGTCCACCAGCCGGGTGGAGAGCGCCTTGACGCTGGCTGACTTGGCGCGGAAAAAACCGGTGGGCCGGATGATCTCCTGCAGTTCGGCCTCGTCCGCCTCTGCCATCGCCCGGGCATCCGGATACCGGGCGAACAGGATGGGAGTGACGGCGTTGACCCTGATGTCGGTGGTCTGGGCGGAGAGCACCGTGGCAACCAGGAGCTCAAAGGCGTTATTGAAGTCCAGCTCGGCCACCGCGTAGGGGTAGACCTCCCCGAGCATCCGGTTGATCCGCCGCGCCCTCCGCTTCAGTGCAAGGAGGGACGGATCGCTGCCGGTTGCCTTAGCCAATGCCTGTTGTCCTTTTGCTGACGGTTGATGTGCCGGGGCGCTGCTGCCTGGGTGGTGGCAGGTTCGGTGCCCTGGGCAGAAGCGCAGGGCACCGACTGAGCCGCAGGTTACTGGTCGGTGTCGACGCGTTCGATGTTGCTCAGGTCGCGCAGCACGCCGATGCGTCCGGTGCGCTTGTCCTGAACGAGGAATTCGTCGCCGCGGTCCTCCAAGCCCAGTTCCCAGTCGCCCGGGTGGAACATAAAGAGGGGCAGGCCGGTGCGCTCATCAACAATCTGGCGCGGGGTTCCCACGGCAAACCAGAACGCTTCCACTACGGCTTCGGACTCATCACGGGTGGCGGTGATGGGTTCCGCTTCCTCCGCTTCGGCGGGGCTGCCGGTGGCGGCAGCATCATCCCCGCGGACCACCGGGTTGACGGTGGTTGCGGCCAGGGGCTCCTCACCCGGGGCGGCGGATGCGGACGGGTGCGCATCCTGCGCTGCTTCATCGTGCCGGATACCGGCGCCGGGTGCGGCAGCGGTTGCACCGGCCGTGCCTGCAACGACGGCGGTGCC
>NZ_JBNHFG010000039.1:0-21990 GCF_059090025.1 Arthrobacter sp. Y3224198 | reverse complement strand
GCCGGGCCGGAAGGAGGCCGCGGCGCCCGGCCGGCGCGCAGGCGTACCGGTCCAGCCGGGCGGCCCGCAGCGGACAAACGGGGGTCCTGCCACGGGTGGCAGGGGTTCCGACAAGACTGCGGACAAGGCATCGTCGAAGGGCGGTGCTCCTCGGAACGGGGCACCGGGAAAAACGGCCAAACCCGCTCCGACAGGTGCCATGGCAGATGCCCTGCGTGCTGCCGGCCTGTTGAAGTAGCCGGGAAGGCCGGTCGAGGTCAGTCGCCGGGCCGGTCCGCGTCCTCATCGGCCTGTTCCGGGGAGGCAGGCACCGTGCCGGCGGCATGTGTGCCCTGGTCCTCACGGATGTTTCCGGCGGAGTGCGCGGCGCTGCCGGGTGTGCGGGGTTCCCCGGTGGGTCCGGGCTGGGGTGCGCTGGGACCCAGGGGGTCCTCGGCGTCGTTGGCGGGTCCGGTGGGTTCAGTGGTCACGGTGTTCCTCTCGGCAGGGCTTTAGTTGCGATCGATGAGGGTGCCCAGCAGGCTGCTGTCCATGGCGGCCAGCAAGGCCCGGGGGTTTTCATAGATTTCTTCGGCTCCGGCCTCGCGCAATTCCGCTTCGCTGGTGCCGCCGCAGGTGAGCCCGATGGTCGGGATGGACAGCTTTCCTGCTGCCTTGACGTCCCAGACCGAGTCGCCCACAAACACCGTGTCTGCCGCGTCCAGGCCGCCCGACTCCAGTGCCGCTTCGAGGATGTCGGGGGAGGGCTTGCTGGCCTCGGCGTCGCCGGAGCTGGTGGCACCGCTGATGGCGGAATCAGCGTCGATCACGGTGCGAAGATACTTCAGCTCCGCTTCGGAGGCCGACGAGGCCAAAACCACGGTGAGGTCCTTGCCCGCACAGGCCTTCAGGAGGTCGCTGGCGCCGTCAAAGGATCGTAGCGACGGCCACCAGGTGGAGAAAATGGCACCGTGGGTGGCGTCCAGTTTCTCGTCCTCGTCCTGGTTCCGGTCCTCGCCCAGGAGGTGCTCCACCAGCTTGTCGCCGCCCATGCCGATGGCGCGGTGGATGGCGGACATGGGTACGTCGTGTTCCATGCGGCGGAAGGCCTGCCACCAGCAGACCGCGTGCAGGTAGTTGGAATCCACCAGGGTTCCGTCCACATCGAAAAGGACGCCCCGCTTGCCGTTAGCCGAACTGCTCATGCTCTGCCGCCTCCGCTGTGCTTGGTGCTGATGTTTAGTGTTGAGTCTAGTGCTGCCCCGTCTTCCGGGCTGCCTCCCGGCGGACCCAGGAACTCCCGGAGCTGCTGTTCCAGGACGCCCTGGTCCTTGAGTTCACACTCCCAGACCGTCAGGGTTTCCCACCCTGCAGCCTCCAGCTGTTGCGTGGCGGCGGCGTCCCGTTCCACTGTGCGGGCCCGTTTTGCGGACCAGAAGTCGCTGTTGGTGGCAGGCGCATGCTGCCCCGCGCGGCAGGTGTGGACGTGCCAAAAACAGCCGTTGACGAACAGGACTTTCCGTCGGCCGGCAAATACGAGGTCAGGTTTGCCCGGAAGTTTGGTCTTGCCGAAGGTGCCGTGCAATCGAAATCGGTAACCGGCAGCATGCAGCAGCCTGCGGATCAGGAGTTCAGGCTTGGTGTTTTTACCGCGGATGCGCGACATGTTCCGGCTGCGCTGCTCCGGGGTGAGGGTATCGGCCATGGTTCCAGTCTAGGAACGGGTCACAATTCGGCGTCGTGCTACTCGGTTTATGGAACGGGGGATTTGCAAACCCGTAAGGTGGCTTACTATTAGAGTCACTGATAAGCCCCTTACAAGGAGGTAAGTGATGTCGGGCTACTTTAAGCTGGTGGACGCCCACGAGGGAAGTTACCGGATCAAGCTCATTTCAGGTGACGGAACACTGATGGCGGTTTCCACCACCTTCGACACCAAGCAGGAAGCAGCGGCGGGAATTGAGCAGCTGAGGGAAATTGCCGGAACCGGTCCCGTGGTGGATCAGAGCCAGGACGCAGACGTTCTGGGCGCCGCCAAGAGTTCGGCCCGCAGGGCAGCCGCCAGCTGAATCGACGAACACGCAGAACAGGCCCCCGCCCTCCCGAAAGGGGAGGGGCGGGGGCCTGTTCCGTGTGGGCCGGTGCCCGCTTAGGTCTGGTCTTCGCCGCCCTCAGCGGGCTCCTGCGGGTGCTCCTGCACCTGGTTCTTCTCGTCGTCGCCGTTGCCTTCGGCAGGCTGCTGCGGACGCGTCCGGTTGGCGTCCTTTTCCTCGTTACCCTGTTCGCTCATGGGATTCTCCCGTCAGTTCCACGGCCGGCACCGGCAGTCACCGGTTCTCTCAAAAGAGCGGCCCTACGGACCAGTCTAGGAACCCCGGTCCCGATGCAACAGGTTGGGGCACGGGTGACGAGGACACCCGGCCCCGGATGCTGGCCAGTACCGGGCCCTGCCGGTAGCGTGAGCCGGATGCAGCCCAAAGACGCAGACGTCATAGTTGTTGGAGCCGGATTGGCCGGCCTGGTAGCCACCGCTGAGCTGGTGGACGCCGGCCGCACCGTGATCCTGGTGGAACAGGAGGGTGAGCAGAATCTTGGCGGGCAGGCGTGGTGGTCCTTTGGCGGATTGTTCCTGGTCGATTCGCCGGAACAGCGCCGGTTCCGGGTCCGGGATTCGGTGGAGCTCGCCTGGCAGGACTGGCTGGGCACCGCCGGTTTTGACCGCGAGGAGGACTTCTGGCCGCGCCAATGGGCCGAGGCCTACGTGAACTTCGCAGCGGGGGAGAAGCGTGCCTGGCTGCAGCAGATGGGACACCGGTTCTTCCCGGTAGTGGGCTGGGCTGAGCGCGGCGGATACGGGGCCAGCGGGCCGGGCAACTCCGTTCCCCGCTTCCACATCACCTGGGGGACCGGCCCCGGGATCACCGCGCCGTTTGAAGCCAAGGTGCGCGACGGCGTCGAACACGGGCTGGTCCGGCTGGCCTTCCGCCAGCGGCTCGATGACCTGGTCCTGACTGACGGAGCCGTCACCGGGGTGCGGGGCAGCATCCTGGAACCAACGACGGCGCCGCGCGGCACAGCGTCCTCCAGGGCGGTTGCCGGGGAGTTCGAATTCACTGCTTCCGCGGTGGTGATAACCACCGGCGGCATCGGCGGAGACCACGAAGCCGTCCGGGCAGCCTGGCCGCACCGGATGGGTCCGGCGCCCGAAAATATGCTCAGCGGTGTGCCCGAACACGTGGACGGACGAGGGATCGGCATTGCGCAGGCGGTCGGCGGGCGCGTGATCAACCCGGACCGGATGTGGCACTACGTGGAAGGCATCCGCAACTGGAATCCGGTGTGGAAAAATCATGGCATCCGGATTCTCCCCGGACCGTCGTCCCTGTGGCTGGATGCTGCAGGAAACCGGCTGCCGGTGCCGCTGTTCCCCGGATTCGACACCCTGGGCACCCTGGAGCACCTGCGCCAAACCGGCTCCGACTACAGCTGGTTCATCCTCAATAAAGCCATCATCCGCAAGGAATTCGCGCTCTCGGGGTCGGAGCAGAATCCCGACCTGACGGGCAAATCGATCGGCGACGTCATGAAACGGGCAACGGCCGGGGTTCCGGCGCCTGTGCAGGCGTTCCTGGACCATGGCGAAGACTTCATAACGGCAGATTCGGTGGAGGAACTAGTGGCGGGTATGAACCGGCTGGCGAAGGGTTCCCAAGGGGACGCACCGGAACTTTCGGCGGATGCGGTCCGGCGTGAGTTGGAGGCCCGGGACCGGGAAATCCGTAATCCCTTCAGCAAGGACTCGCAGGTGACGGCCATCCGCGGCGCCCGCTCCTATCTGGGGGACCGGTTGATCCGCACGGCTGCCCCGCACCGCATCCTGGACCCCAAAGCGGGACCGCTGATCGCCGTGCGGTTGTCGGTGCTGACCCGCAAGACCCTCGGGGGTCTGCAGACCGACCTCCAGTCACGGGTGCTGGGGAACGACGGCGCCCCCGTGCCGGGACTCTTCGCCGCCGGGGAGGCGGCGGGATTCGGTGGCGGTGGAATGCACGGCTACCGGTCCCTGGAGGGGACGTTCCTGGGTGGCTGCCTCTTCAGCGGCAGGGCCGCGGGGCGGGCAGCAGCCGGCTGATCGGTACGGACGGCGTAAAATGACGCTGGCCGGGACCCGCCCTTGGGCGGCCTCCCGGCCAGCAGTCTGCGTGACTATGGTGCTAGCCGGCGTAGCCCATGTTGCGGGCCTGGCGGTACTGCTTCATCTGGTTGAAGTAGGCGTTGGCCGGAGCGGTGTAGAACAGCACCACTGCGACGATCGGCAGGATGATGGACACGAGGGTGATGATCCCTGCGGCAGATCCATCGATTCCGATCAGGCCGAAGAGGGACAGGGCGGCGAAGACCGTGATGACGATGCGTGCCCAGTTGTGGCCCTTGCGGGCAAAGATGGCGAACAGCACGCTCACTGCGACGCTGATGACCCCGACAACGAGGGCAACGACAATTCCGACTGTGATGGCCGTATCCACTTCCGCGGAGGTGAGGCCGCTGGTCTGTGCAAGTTCGCTGCGGCTCTCATCGGATCCTAGGTAAATGATGGACAGGACCGCACCGATGATGCTGATGACTGCGGATGCAATCAACAGCCAGAATCCGCGGTCCACCGCCGCCGGACGCGCCGGCTCCGTGGCCTGCGGCGCAGGCTGGCCGCTGCTGTAAGCGCCGTAGTTGTAGCTTTCAGGCATGCTCATAACGTTCCCCTTTTATGTGCTTTTCTTTATGCGAATTATGAATGGTGAAAACCCACTGCAAACAGCCTAGCGAAAATAAAAAGTGTATTGCTCCCCCTTGCGGGGGAGACTTTGCTGGTCCCCGCGGGGTACGACCGTTGCCGGAAGCCCCGAGGGTCGCCGAAAGCTCCGGCACCGCCCGGCCGTCGAACATCCGGTCCGGAATAACACCGCCGGGTTCTTCGTTGGGATCTACATGCAAACGCATGAGGAGAACCGAATGGTGAACGTAGTAGTGGTATCGGGCGGATTGGGTGTGCCCTCGTCATCCCGCATGCTGGCCGATTCCCTGTCGGAGGCCGCCCGGGCTGAGATCGGCGACCACGGGCTCGACGCGACCGTCGCCACCTTTGAACTGCGCGAATACGCGGTGGACATCGCAAACGCCATGGTGACCGGTTACGCGCCGCCGAAGTTGCAGGCACTGATCGACCAGGTGGTAGCGGCCGATGCGCTGGTGGCAGTCACCCCTGTATTCACGGCGTCCATGAGCGGGCTCTTCAAGTCCTTCTTCGACGTTATCGACAACACCGCCTTGGACGGCAAACCGGTGCTGATCGGCGCCACCGGCGGAAGCCCGCGCCACTCCATGGTCCTGGACTATTCCCTGCGGCCCATGTTCAGCTACCTGCGCGCCCGCGTGGCTCCCACCGGTGTTTATGCCGCCCCCGGTGACTGGGGTGCCGGTGAGGCGGGAGCCGGGCCCTTGGATGCCCGGGTGCGCCGGGCGGCCGGTGAACTGGCCGCCCTGCTGACTGACGGTTCCGTGTCCGGAAAGGCCGCCCCGGGTGTATCCCGGACGGAAGCCCTTCAGTCAGGCGATGCGGCCCAACGTCCGACAGGGTCCGCGGACCGTTCCCTGCCGGGTCTGCCCCGCCTCGCCCCGTCGCTGCCCTTCGAAGAGCTGCTGGCCCAAACGCAGCGGAAATAACCGGACCCGGTGCCCCGGTTGATCCGGGGCTTTCGGTGCTGTATCGGTTCCCGGACCTGCCCTGCCCGGAGCCATCCCGCCTATACTTCTGGGACCTCCAGAGCACAGGAACGGGGTCCGTTCATGGAACCGAGCATCGCGATCCTTCCGGAGCCCAGCGCCTACCTGATCAGTGCAGTCCAGGCGGGAGGAGGCGTCGTCGAACCGCTTTCCGCTGCAAGCAGCGGACTGGTCCTGACCGGCGGACTGTCCCAGGACGCCCTGGGAACTGTGCTGTCAATGCATCCCGAGCTCGCGTGGATCCAGCTTCCGCTGGCCGGGGTGGATCAGTATGAGGACCTGATGCAGCGCAATCCCGGTCTGCAATGGACCAGCGGCAAAGGCGCCTTCGGCCAGCCGGTGGGGGAGTTTGCCCTTGCCCTGATCCTGGCCCTGCTGCGCTCCGTGGACACCTTTGCCCGTGCACAGACCTGGGGCGGGCCGCAGGGCACCACGTTGCATGGAAAGCGGGTCGTGATCGTGGGCGCCGGTGGAGTGGGCGGGGAGATCATCCGGCTCGTTTCGACGTTCACGGAGCACATCACCGTGGTTCGTGAACATCCAGTGCCGGTTCCCGGCGCGGAAAAGACCGTCACGGACGAAGGTTTGGATGATGCCTTGCGGGAGGCTGATGTCCTGGTCCTGGCGGCACCGATGACCAGCCGAACGGACCACCTCATGGATGCCCGGCGCCTGGCTCTGCTCCGGCCCGAGGCGTTCCTGGTGAATATCGCCCGCGGGCCGTTGGTGGAAACCGCAGCGTTGGTCAGTGCGCTGGCTGAGGGAAAACTCGCCGGAGCGGCACTGGATGTCACGGATCCGCAGCCGCTGCCGGACGGGCACCCGCTGTGGACCGAACCGCGCGCACTCATCACCCCGCACACCGGCGAAACCGAGGAGATGATCCGCCCCTTGTTTGCCCAACGTGTGGAACGCAATGTCCGCAACCTGGGCGCGGGGTTGCCACTTGTTGGGCTGGTGGACGTCCGCGCCGGGTACTGATCCGGCGGACAGGTCAGGTGTCGACGGCTCAGGTGTCGACGGCGGGCCCGGAGGCGACGTCGCCGTCCCAGCCGAGATTGCGCGCCATCCGCTGCAGCACGGTCAGCAGCGCCGCATATTCCTCTTCGGCGATGTTGTCCGTCATTAGCTGCCGGATCCGGTCCACCGCACCGCGCAGGTTCTCCAGGCTGCGGCTGCCCAGATCGGTGAGCCGGTAGTGGCCGTCCTCCAGTGCCACCCAACCTGATTCCCGCAGTTCCTCGATCAGTTCCGCGGACGTGCCGGTTTCGACAGCCGGGAAAAAGGGCCGCAGCCCGTCAGAGAGCTGTTTTTGGGTGGCCGGGCCGTCCACCAGCAGGTTCATCATCTGCCACTGCCGCCGGGTCACTCCGTGTTCCTCAAAACTGGCGCCGAACTGGTCATCGACCATCTGGTCGACGAGCTTGAGCCAGAATCCGATGGGACGCTCCTGATCAGCCATCACCCCACTGTACAAATCAATCAGCGCCGCGGGAAGAATCCCCGGCCGCTGCGCTTAGCCGAACCGTGCCTGCGTGCCGCACCGCGGGCACGGTGCGGACTTGGCCAGCTCCAAGCAGACGACGCAGACCGGCTGCTGCCCGGTGTCATCGAGCAGCGGACGGTTGGGCATTACCTTGCCGCAGTAGGGGACGGGGCGGCGGGCACGGCGCAGTGCCTGCCGCTTACAGGGGGTGCAGAACACATGCACCAGGTCATCTTCGTCCGTGGGCCGGGCCTTGGCGGGCCGGACCAGTGTAGCTTCCTGGACGCTCATTGCCTTCCTCGGTGTGGCGGGGCCGCGCACACCGGCTCGGGGCGGGCATCGCGCAGCATCATACGTTTCCACGTTAGCCGTTTCTCTACAGCGTGTAGAAATCGGCCGGGGAGGGGTCTACTGCAGCAGCGCCCGGATGTCCTCGGCGGTGAGCGCGGAACTGAAGACGGCGTCGTCGTCCATCACCGAGGTGAACAGTTTCGCCTTCTGCTCCTTCAGTGCCATCACCTTTTCCTCGATGGTGTCCCGTGCCACCATCCGGTAAACCATCACGTTCTTCTTTTGCCCGATCCGGTGGGTGCGATCGACCGCCTGTGATTCCGCCGCCGGGTTCCACCAGGGATCAAGGAGGAAAACGTAGTCCGCCTCCGTCAGGTTCAGGCCGAAGCCGCCGGCCTTGAGGCTGATGAGGAACACGGGCACCACGCCGTCCTTGAAGGAGGCAATGACCTCGGCCCGGTTGCGGGTGGAGCCGTCCAGATACGCGTATTTGATGCCCGCCTCATCCAGGCGCTCGGCGGCCTTCTTCAGGAAGGAGGTGAACTGGCTGAAGATCAGGGCGCGGTGGCCCTCGGCTGTGATGTCTTCGAGCTGCTCGAACAGGACATCCAGCTTGGCGGACGGGATCCCCTCGTATTCCTCCTCCACCAGGGAGGCATCCAGGCTGAGCATGCGCAGCAGGGTCAGCGAGCGGAACACGATCATCCGGTTCCGGTCCATGTCCTGGATCAGTCCCATCAGCTTCTGCCGTTCGCGCTGCAGATGCGTCTCGTAGATTTTCCGGTGCTTGGGGTGCAGTTCCACCTCCAGGACCTGTTCCTGCTTTTCGGGCAGGTCCTTGGCCACCGCCTCCTTGGTGCGGCGCATCAGCAGCGGGCGGATCCTGCGGCGCAGCCGTGCCAGCAGTTCCGGACTGTCACCGCGTTCAACGGGCCGCTGGTACTCGTCCGCGAACTTCCGGGCGGAGGGGAACAGTCCCGGAGCCACAATGGCGAAGAGCCCCCACAGCTCCATCAGGTTGTTTTCCATCGGCGTGCCGGTGATGGCCAGTTTGAACGGTGCCGGCAGATCCCTGGCGCACTGGTGCACGCGGGTGACCCGGTTCTTGACGAACTGCGCCTCATCCAGGATCAGGCCGTCCCAGTCCAGTTTCCGGTAGGACGCGAAATCCAGCCGGAACACGGCGTAGGAGGTGATCACGACGTCGGCGCCGGCTACCACTTCGGCCAGCGGGACTTTGGACTTGCCGCTGGTGTCATGGACCGTAACCACCTTCAGTCCGGATGTGAAACGGGCTGCTTCCATGGCCCAGTTGGGCACCACGGAGGTGGGGGCCACCACCAGGAACGGCCTGCCGGCGGGCATGCCGGGCTGGTCCGGACCCTGCCGTTCCGCAGCCTGCCGTTCCCGCGCATGGGCGAGCAGTGCAAGCGTCTGCAGGGTCTTGCCCAGCCCCATGTCGTCCGCGAGGATTCCGCCCAGGCCGTGGTCCCAGAGGAACGCCAGCCAGTTGAAACCTTCATGCTGGTAGGGGCGCAGATTGGCCTGCACGCCAGCCGGCAGGGGGACCGGGTCCACGGACTCCAGGTCCAGCAGGGCGGAGACAGATTCCCGCCACGCCACCGCTTCCTCGGTTTCTTCGGCCAGTTCTTCCAGCTCCGCCCAGAGCCCGGCCTGGTAGCGGCTGATGGTCAGTTCGCCGGTGTCCCATTCCTGCAGCCCCTGCGCCTCATTGATCAGGGCGTGCAGGTGTTCGAATTCCGGCCGGTCCAGGGAGAGATAGGTGCGGTCCACCAGCAGCAGCTTGGTCTTCCCCTGTGCGATGGCCTTGAAGATATCCGCGAAGGGGACCAGCCGCCCTTCCACCGTGACCATCACGGCCAGGTCAAACCAGTCGCGGCGTTCGGTCTCCACGGTGGTGATTTTCAGCTTGGGTGCTTCCAACAGTTCCCGGTAGTCCGGCCGTTCGCCGGAGATCTCCACCCGGAGCCCGTCCGTTTTCTCCACGTCGGGCAGCACGTGTTCCGTGAACTCGGCGGCCTCGATGCCGCGCAGGGTGCGGTTCCGGGGGACGGCGTTGATGGTTTTTCCCGCGGCGGCCAGCAGGGCACCTTCGGCGGGGATATCGCGGTAGGACGTGTCGGCGTCGTCGCCGGCGGATTTGCCGGTCAGCGGCAGCCGGGTCACCGTGCTGCCGTGCCGGTATTCCCACTCCCAGCCCAGGGTCAGCGCGTCCTCTGCTCCGAACGCAGCAGTGAGCACCAGCACCGGCGGAGCAATTTCCGGGAACCGGACAGACTCGTCACTGCTGGTGACGGGCAGAACCTGGCGCAGCCGCGGATAGAACTTTTCCAGGAACACGGGAGCATCCGCCTGGGGCACGGTGACCGGGGCGCCCTGCAGCAGCAGGCCCTTGTCCTGCTCGGTCAGGGTTTTGGCCGTGGGCGCCAGCGTGACGGTGTTCGACGCCGACCGGACGTAGATACCGTGGCTGCCGATGATCCCGGCAGCCTCCAGTGGGACCGGTGACCCGTCGATCTCCAAGGTGGGCAGCAGCCGCAGCGGCGCCGGGGTGTCCCCGCCGGCGGCCCGGACATCCAGGGACAGCACGGCGAGCTTGCCCACCCGGATCTCCATGTCCTTTTTGCTGCCCACAAAGGGGATGCCCAGCCGTGCGGCTTCCTCCAGCAACTGCCACAGCAGCGGGTTGGCGAAATCGTCCAGGTACAGCCAGGAGTCGTTCTGGCCGAAGTAGCTGACACCGTTGGAGCGGTGCAGGGCCGGGAACTGGGAGAACCAGCGGTGCTGGTCCGGGTCCAGGCGCAGCCCGTAGGTCTGGTAGCTGATGTTGCTCCACGCCAGGTTGTTCTTGACCCAGTTGCCCTTGGCATTGCGCACTACCGGACGGACGCCGAGCCGGAAGGGAGTGGCCCGGTGCCGGCTGCGCGGTACCGGGGCGCCCCAGCGGGAATCGGACGCGGCAACCACGTTCCGCAGTTCGAACTGCAGCGCCAGGGGAGTGGTCTCAACAGGCCGGTTTCCCTCTGCCAGATCGGCATCGATCAGGGTCTGCAGGGACTGCTGCCAGGCGGGCACCGTGGGGCGCAGGGCCGGGGCAGACAATTCCTGCCGGGACAGCAGGTGCTCGGTATTGCTCTGCAGCGCTGCCGCTGCCACATGCTTGCAGTCAAACCCCAACGGGCAGCTGCAGTGGTTGTCCAGCAGCCGGTAGTCGCCCTGGCGCTTGGCGCCGAGCTGGAGCATGGTCCGGTACGGCACCGGCGCGGTGCCGCGGACCTGTGCGCGCAGTACTTCGGCCTTCGCATCCCACTCCAGCGCTTCAACCGCGCCGCTCTTGGCATAGGTCTGTCCCCGCTGGAACGCCGAGCCGCCAACCACGCGGATGACGTCCGTGACATCGACGAGCGGAGGGGTTTCGGACATGGTTTTATCGTCTCACGCAGCACTGACCGTTTCCGCCGCGCCCGCCGGGGACGGATTTGGTACCCGCCGGGGTGGCGTGCCTAGGATGGCGGTAACGCGGATCACAACGGCGTGATCTGCGTGTCAAGACTTTCCCGGCTCAGCCGGTGGCACCTGCCGCGGCGCAGGCCTGCCGGACAAAGGAATACACCGCAGCCGTGAGCTCTGCCGGTACGGCCATCCTCACCTGGCCCGTATACCCGCCTGCCGTGACGGACAGGGGAAGCAGGGCCCCCACCTTGTCTTCCGCCAAGGCATGGGCGTCGCAGCGCTGCGGAGCAAGCCGCAGGGAAAACTCGCGGGGGCCGTCCGTTCCCCTGACCGTTATTTCCTCCGGCCAACTTCCCGCGGCCGCCAGTAACGGTGTCTCAGCGATTCGGTGCAGGACCAGGCTCCCGGCGCTGCCTCCGGGTTCCACGAGGATCCGGGCCACGGCGGTGCTTCCATCCGGTGATACCGCCAGTTCCGGGGCAAGGTGAAACCGCGCGACAGCATCCATCTCCTTTTGCAGGCAGTCCTGCTGGTGCATTGTGGCGAAATCACCGCGGGGGTCCGCAGCAACCAGACGGACCTGCCCGGTCTGCAGCTCAACCGTTGCGGTGGAAAGGCCGCGGGGCGGCGTGCCGGTGCACAACGGTGCCGTCAACGGGACCGGCAGGCTGACGGTCGCTCCGGGAGCAAGACGCACCGGCCCGGGACGGGTGGGAACCCAGGACTGCGGCCCCGTATACAGCCCGGTGCCCAGGGATGCGGCGGAGATGGCAACCGGCACGTCCGTCCGGTTGGTGATCCGGAGCTGGACGGACCGTTCTCCGGCGGAAAGGCGGCTGGCAGACAGCTCGGCGCTCAGTGTTTCCGCCGCCGGGGAAGCGCCAGGCGCAGAGACCGGCGGCGCCGCGGGGTCCTCCCTGCCGGGACGGGCGACGACGGCGGGCAGGCTGTTCGCTGCCACCCAGGCCGCGACCAGGAAGATGACCACTGCAAAGATCCGGCTGACCAGGCGGTCATCCAGCCGCCGGGACAGCCGGGCAGCAACGAACGAAGCGGTGACGGCCACAGCTGCGAAGGACAGCGTGAGTGCCCAGTCCATGGTCAGGCCGGCCAAATGGGCGGAGAACCCGGAGGCGGAATTGATGGCGATCACCGCCAGCGGTGTTCCGACGGCCTGCTGCAGCGACACCCGCAGCACGAGGGTGAGGGCCGGGATCAGCAGGAAGCCGCCGCCCACCCCGAGCAGCCCGGTGAGGAATCCGACGAGCAGGCCCACGGGCACGCCGCGGATGAACAGCCCGGCCGGTGGCGACCCCTCCAAGGGCGTCTCCGGGCTCCCCGGAAACAGCATCCGGATGCCGGCCGGCACCATGATCCCGGCAAAAACCAGCATCAGCACATCAGGGTCCAGCCGTTCACCCAGCGCGGCGCCGGCCCAGGAGGCCGGCAGGCCGGCGACACCCAGGACGACCACCAGTGTCCAGCTGATTCCGGCGTGCCGCCGGGGGGAGGAGCCCGGCGAGCGAGGACAGCCCCACGACGAGCAGGGAGGTGGGGACGGCGTCGTCGGGCGCCAGTCCCACCAGATAGACCAGGGCCGGGACCGCGATGATCGCCCCGCCGGCACCGACCAGGCCCACCACGGTGCCCACCACGACGGCGACAGCCGCTCCCAGCACACCCATGGGATCCACGCTCCCATGCGGCCGGCCGCCGGCACAGGTGCAGTCCGGAAGGGCCCTTCCCGGCGTGCTATCTTATGGGAGATAAATCTGATTTATTGTTGCTTCGGTCACGCCAAATCAGATGTAATGGTGCGTCTGAGGAGACTGTTGTATGCCGTCGTCGGTTCCCCCGCTGGTTGTTATGGGTGTTCAGGGTAGTGGCAAGTCCACCTCCGGCCGGGCCATCGCCCAGGCGCTGGCCCTGCCCTTTATCGACGGCGATGACCTGCATCCGCTCAGCAACAAGGAAAAAATGGCCTCCGGGCATCCCCTGACCGATGCCGACCGGGAACCCTGGCTCGAAGCCATCGGGACCGCACTGGCGGACGGACTCGCCCGCGGCGAATCCACCGTCATCGCCTGTTCAGCGCTGAAGCGCCGGTACCGTGACCTCATCCGCTCTTTCGCTCCGGACACCCGGTTTGTGCATTTGGCCGGTAATCAGGACCTGATTGCCGAGCGGTTGACGCACCGGGACCACGAATACATGCCGCCCACCCTGCTGGACTCGCAGTTTGACACCTTGGAACCGCTGGAAGCCGATGAAGCCGGCATCCACGTGGACATCAGCCTTACCCCCGCCGAAATCGCGGCCTTCGTGGCCGCGGAACTCACCGGCCACTGATAACGCGTTACCCCCCTTCCCCAGATAGGACAAAGATGACCGATCTAGAACTCAACTGGACGTTGAGTACGCCCGGATTGCTCCTGGTCGCCGTGGCAGCCATCGCGCTGCTGCTGGTGATGATCATGAAGTTCCGTATTCACGCCTTCCTGGCGCTGATTACCGTCAGCCTGCTCACTGCCGTCGCCACCGGTATTCCTGCCGCCAGCCTGGTGCCCACACTGCTGTCCGGTTTCGGCACCACCTTGGGCAGCGTTGCCCTATTGGTCGGCCTGGGCGCCATGCTCGGCCGGATGCTCGAAGTCTCCGGCGGCGCAGAAGTCCTCACCAACGCGCTGATCAACAAGTTCGGGCAGAAGCGGGCCTCACTGGCCCTGTCCGTAGCCTCGCTGATGTTCGGCTTCCCGATCTTCTTCGACGCCGGCCTGGTGGTGATGCTCCCAATCATCTTCACCGTGGCACGCCGCATGGGCGGGTCGCTGCTGACCTATGCCTTCCCTGCAGCCGCCGCGTTCTCCGTGATGCACGTGTTTGTGCCGCCGCACCCCGGTCCCGTGGCCGCCACCGGGCTGCTGGGTGCGGACATCGGCCTGGTCCTGATCTTCGGCCTGCTGGTAGCCATTCCCACGTGGTACGTGGCCGGCTACCTCTTCGGCACGTTCCTGGGCCGCAAGTTCGACATTCCGGTGCCGTCCATCCTGGATGCCCCCAGCGGCTCGGCCGAATCCGAATTCCGCTCCGCCCCCAAGCTCGGCACCATTGTCACGCTGCTCCTGCTGCCGTTTGTGCTGATCTTCCTCAACACCGGCCTGAACATGCTGGCTACGGCCGAGGTGGTTTCCCTCGAGGACAGCTGGGTGCAGATCCTGCGGACCCTGGGCGAAACGCCGGTTGCCCTGCTGATCACCGTGTTCCTGGCCATGTGGCTGCTCGGACGCCGTGAGGGCAAGAGCGGCTCCCTCATCGAAACCGTGGTGGACAGTGCCCTGGGCCCGGTTTGCTCGATCATCCTCATCACCGGTGCCGGCGGAATGTTCGGCGGAGTGCTGCGTGCCAGCGGCATCGGCAACGCCATTGCCGAGTCGCTCGACGCCGTCGGCCTGCCGGTCATCGTGGCCGGTTTCCTGATTGCCGCCATCGTCCGCCTGGCCCAGGGCTCGGCCACCGTTGCCCTCACCACGGCGGCCGCCCTGGTCCAGCCCGTGGTCCTGGACAGCCCGGACTTCAACGGAGTCCAGGTGGTGGCCATTGTGCTGGCACTGGCCGGCGGTTCGGTCTTTGCCGGGCACGTCAACGACTCCGGATTCTGGCTGGTCAGCCGGTTCTTCCAGATGGACACCAAAACCACCCTGAAGACCTGGACCGTGGGCCAGGCGCTGATCGGCGTGATCGGTTTCGTCTTCGCGCTGGTCATTTACCTGGTCGCCGCACAGTTCTAGTCCAACGGAGCCACTGATGAACACCAATCTGTTCGACATCTCGGGCCGGGTCGCACTGGTGACCGGGTCCAGCCGCGGAATCGGGCACGCTATTGCGCGCGGTTTGGCTGCGGCCGGCGCGGTGGTGGTGCTCAACGGTCTGGACCCGGACCGGCTGGAGGAAGCCCGTAAGCGCCTGGCCGCGGAGTTCGGGGCGGACCGCATTTTCGCGTCCCGCTTCGACGTCACGGACGCCCGTGCAGCGGCCGACGGCGTGGCCTGGGTGGAGCGCGAAGTGGGACCCCTGCAGATCCTGGTCAACAACGCCGGGGTCCAGCACCGGGTTCCGCTGTTGGAGTTGGATGTCCAAGACTGGGACCGGGTCCTGCGTACCAACCTCACCAGCGCGTTCCTGGTGGGGCGGGAAGCAGCACGGCATATGATTCCCCGCGGTGCCGGAAAGATCATCAATGTTGCTTCGGTCCAGGCGGACCTGGCCCGCCCCACCATTGCGCCCTACACCGCCTCCAAGGGCGGACTGCGCAACCTCACCCGCGCCATGACGGCCGAGTGGGCCGGGCAGGGCCTTCAGATCAATGCCATTGCACCGGGCTATATCCACACCGAAATGACGCAGAACCTGGTGGACGACGAGGCTTTCAACGGGTGGATACTGGGGCGCACCCCCGCGCACCGTTGGGGCAGGGTGGAGGACTTGGTCGGGCCGGCCGTGTGGCTGGCCTCGGACGCGTCGAACTTCGTAAACGGTCAGGTTGTCTTCATTGACGGCGGCATGACGGCAGTGGTCTAACCGGACCACCTGGAAAGGATGGTTGCAATGGTGGAAACCCCGGCTGAAACCTTGGGTGTTGTTGCCCATGGCGCAGGAGACATGCGGGTGGAATCCGTGGCCCTGGCGGCGCCGGGGCCACACGAAGCGGTGGTGGAGATTGCGTACGGCGGGATCTGCGGATCCGATCTGCATTACTGGCAGCATGGCGCCGCCGGCGAATCCATCCTGCGGGCTCCCATGGTGCTGGGCCATGAGGTGGTGGGCCGGGTGCTCGTGCCGGCCGCAGACGGCACCGGCCCGGACGCCGGAACAGCTGTTGCGGTGCATCCGGCTACTCCGGGGGACGGGGACGGCTCGCGGTATCCCGCGGACCGCCCCAACCTCTCTCCGGGCTGCACGTATCTGGGCAGCGCAGCACGGTTTCCCCACACCGACGGCGCGTTTGCCCGCTACGTAAACCTGCCGGCCAGGATGCTGCGCGCGCTTCCGGCCGGGCTGCCGCTTCGCCGGGCCGCTCTGGTGGAGCCGGCCGCGGTGGCCTGGCATGCGGTGTCCCGCGCCGGAGATGTCCGGGGCAAACGGGTGCTGGTGGTGGGCTCCGGGCCTATCGGGGCGCTCATCACGGCCGTTCTCCGGACCCGTGGAGCCGGGGAGATCATCACCACGGACATGCACGCCAAACCCCTGGAGATTGCCCGCTCACTCGGTGCCGCGCGAAGCCTGCCGGCTACCGACGCCGAGGCCATTGCGGCCGTTGATGCCGATATCTGTTTTGAATCCTCGGGAAGCTACCGCGGACTGATGTCCGCCGTCACCGGAGCCACGCGCGGCGGGCGGGTGGTGATGGTCGGTCTGCTGCCGTCCGGAGAGCAGCCGGCATTGATCTCATTGGCGATTACCCGTGAACTCGAACTGGTGGGCTCGTTCCGGTTCAACGGCGAGATCGACGAAGTCATTGCCGCGCTGGCCGACGGCACCCTGCAGGCGGACGCCGTCCTGACCCATGAGTTCGCCGTGGAGGATGCCTTGGAAGCCTTTGAAACGGCGCGGGATGCGTCCCGGAGCGGGAAAGTGCTGTTGCGCTTCAGCTAGGGACATCCGGTGCTAGGTTTGGCCGCATGAGCGACTTCGACGACCTCCAGGACTGGTCTTCCCGCCTGCTGGCAGGCGAACGCCTGCGGTTCCGGGAACTGCGTGAACCGGACCTTCCGCACCTGTCCGCGTGGTGGAATGACCCGTCCCAGGCCGTCCTGCAGCAGGAGCGGGTGGCCGCCCGGCCGGAGGACTACGCTGCCGGCCTGTTCCGGACCTGGAGCAAAAACGATTCCGCCTCGGGCTTCGGCTACAGCATCGTGAATCCCGGCGAACGGCTGATCGGACACATCAGCGTTTGGGGGATCTCCGTTCCCGAGCGGATCGCCACCATGGCAATCATCATTGGCCCCGAATTCCAGAACCAGGGCCTGGGCCGGGAAGCCCTGCGCCTGGGCCTGCGGATCGTGTTCGAGGAGATGGGTGCGCACAAGGCGGAACTGCAAACGTGGTCCTACAACGCACGGGCCATCCACCTGTATACCTCTCTGGGCTTTGTGGAAGAGGGCCGGCGCCGTGCCGCCGTGTATCACCGCGGGGCGTTCCATGACCAGGTGTTGCTGGGACTGCTCGAGGAGGAATACCGGCAGCTGCAGGGCGGTCAGGAACCGCCGGAACGCTCCGGCGCGCAGCCTTCGACCGCGTAGGCTCCGGCTGCATAGCTTTCGATACCGGCCAGCCAATCTCTCAGCAGCGCGGAGACCACCGCCGGGCGCTCCAGATGCACGTTGTGTCCGGCGGAATCCAATACGGCGAAGGTTCCGCGGACATAGTGCTCCCGCAACGCCACGCCGTCGTTGTAACCGGTGACGTGGTCCTGCCGGCCGAAGATATGCAGCGACGGGGCATCGAAGGCCTCGGGGAAGTCCGCTTCGGGTTCCCGGGACAGCGCGTAGTTTCCGGCAATCCGCTGGAGCACCGCCTGGTCCCCGGCCTGCAGGCCGGGCAGGATGTACTGGTTGAAGGCCGCGAGTGCCTGGCGCGTCTGCACCACCGCGAGCGCCAGGAAATCCTCGTGTGCCGGTCCCAGTGCCGGATCCCGGACCAGGACCTGCCGGAGCGGAAGATCGCGGTCCTCGTGCCGGGCGGTGAAGACCGCCGCGAGGGTGGCGAGTCCAAGCACTTGGGAACGCAGCTTATGGGCCACATAACGGGCGATCATTCCGCCAAAGGAGTTGCCGATGATGGCAAACGGCTCATCGCCCAGATACTCCCGGAGTTCGGCCACAACCATGTCGGCCACGTCCTGGCTGCCTGCCACCGCGGCGGAACTGCGCGCTGAGCCCTCCTGCACCACCCAGGGAAGATCCAGGTAGATGCGCCGCCACGGTGTGCCGTCCAGTGCCTGTTCCAGGGGAAGCATGATCCGGTGGTCCAGCTCAAAGCCGTGCACCAGCACCAGCGGCCGGCCTTCTCCTATGTCTCGGGCTATCACCGGTTCATCCTAAACGGACGGACGGCGGTTCCCCGCGACGGTGACTGTCCGCGGCGCGGCCGCCGTTCAGGCGGATCCGGGAGCGGGTAACGGGGTAAAGATCCGCGGCTCGTCGGCCCAGACGCTGCCCACTTCCGCCATGGTGCGCCGCATGATCTGGTCCATGGCCAGCCGTGCCGCCTCCGGTTCCCCGCCGGAAATCGCATCGGCCACATCCATGTGCAGCTGCAGCGCCTCCTCGTGCGGGCGGTCCGGCATCAAGCCGTAATCCGTGCGGCCCCGCAGCACTTCGGCAATCATGGACTGCATCTGCGCGAACATCTCATTGCCCGAGGCCGCCAGCACCAGCCCGTGATAGTGGATGTCCAGGTCCAGGAACTGCTGCAGGTCCCCGGCACGGCCCACGGACCGCATTTTGGCGGCCACGGCCAGCAGTTCCGCGCCGAGGTCAGCGGGGGCATGCCGGGCGGCCAGTTCGGCGGCCGCGGGTTCGACGGCGGAGCGCAGCTCGGTCAGCGAGCGCAGCTGGGCGCCCTTGCCGGAGGCGGCAAGGCGCCAGCGGATGACCGACGGATCAAAGACATTCCAGCGGGTCTCGGGAAGCACCCGGATACCCACCCGCTTGACCGTTTCCACCAGGCCCAGGGACTGCAGCACGCGCACCGCTTCGCGGGCCACCGAGCGGGAAACCTCCAGCTCGGCCTCCAGGTGCTCGGAATGCATGGTGTCGCCCGCCGCGAGCTCACCGGAAATAATCCGTTTTCCCACGGATTCAATCACCAGGTTATGCAGCCGGGAACTCATGCAGCTGCCGAAATTCGAATCACCAGTTCATTCTATGCATCGGGGACTTTCCGCACGGCGGATATTCCGGAGCGCCGGACAACGGATCAACCGTCGGCTCCTTTTATTCCCACTCCGCCGCACGCGTAAAACCGTTGTGCATTCGCCGGGCCAGCCATAGCGTGACCGCACAACCCAGCTGCACAAAAGGAGCCATTCCAATGCCTGCCAACAACACTGCTGAAAATACGAAGCTTTACGGCGTTTTCGCCGCCACCGGCAAACAGGGCTCAGCCACCGCTGAGGCACTGCTGGACCAGGGGGCCCGGGTTCGCGCCATGGTGCGGCGGACCGATTCCGAACAGGCCCGGGACCTGGCAGCCCGCGGCGCCGAGGTGGTCCTGGCGGACCTGGACCAGCCCCAGACCCTCCGCCCGGCCATGGACGGCGTCGACGCGCTCTGGTTCATGACCACCATGAACACCCCCGACGGCCCGGCCGGGGAACCACTGATGGCCAAGGCCCTCGGCGACGCAGCGGTGGAGGCCGGCGTCGGGCGCCTGGTCTTCAGTTCCGTGGACGGCGCCGAACGGAACAGCGGCATTCCGCACTTCGACAGCAAATACGACGCCGAGCAGTACCTGCGGCAACTGCCCATCGGGCTGACCGTGGTCCGCCCGGTCTTTTTTATGGAGAATCTGCCCTGGCTCACCGCCGTGGAAAACGGAGAAACCGTGGTCCGGATGGCTTTGCCGGACGGGATCCCGCTGCAGATGGTGGCGGTGCGCGACGTCGGCCGCGTCGCCGCTGCCGCCCTGCTGGACCCGGAAGCCGTACCCGGGGCAGCCGTGGGAATTGCCGGAGACGAGCTGACCGGAAGCGGGATTGCCGAAGCAGTGGGCGCCGCCGCCGGAATGCCCGGACGCTACGAAGCCCTTTCCCTGGACGCGTTGGAAGGACAGACCGACTCGCAGGCGATGTTCCGCTGGTTCGGCCGGTTGCCGGCGTACCAAGCCGACTTCGAAGCCACCGGCACGCTCACCGGCGGGGCACTGGACCTGGCCGGCTGGCTGGCGGAGACCGGCTGGAAGCCCTAAACGGCTGCGCTGTTGCCCTGCGGCCGGACTACGGGGAAGCTGCCGTGCGTCGGCTCATCCTCTTCAAAGTGGTTGGCGGCCCGGCCCACAATCAGCGGATCCGGGCTGTGGACAACGGCATGGTCCTTGTTGGGATAATCCACCGTGTCCAGGACATGGCGCATGGCTTCGAGCCGGGCCCGCTTCTTGTCATTCGACTTCACCACGGTCCACGGCGCATCACCGGTGTCCGTGTAGAAGAACATAGCCTCCTTGGCCTCGGTGTACGCATCCCACTTGTCCAGGCTGGCCAGATCCGTGGGGGAGAGCTTCCACTGTTTGACCGGGTCCGTCTCCCGGGCCGCGAACCGGGCCACCTGCTCGGCGCGGCCCACCGAAAACCACAGTTTGTGCAGCAGCGTGCCGGAATTGACCAGCATGCGCTCCAGTTCGGGAACCTCGCGCATGAACTCCAGATACTGCGCCGGCGTGCAGTACCCCATCACCCGCTCCACTCCGGCCCGGTTGTACCAGGACCGGTCCATCATCACTATCTCGCCGCCGCTGGGCAGGGTGCGGATGTACCGCTGGAAATACCACTGGGTGACTTCTTCGGAGGTGGGTTTCTCCAGCGCCACCACCCGTGCGCCGCGGGGGTTGAGGTGTTCGTCGAAGCGCTTGATCGCCCCGCCCTTGCCCGCGGCGTCACGCCCCTCGAAAATCAGGAGCATCTTCTGCCCGGTCTCCTTGACCCAGAGCTGCATTTTCAGCAGTTCGATCTGCAGCTTCCGCTTCTGCCGCTCATAGGTGCGCCGGTTCAGCTTGGTGTCATAGGGGTAGTTCTGCCGCCAGGCATCGTCATCCACCTTGATCTTGAGCTTTTTGGCTTTCTGGTTCAGCTCCTGCAGCTCGTCCAGTTCCTGGGCGTAGTCCTCCGTCACCGCCACCTGCTGGCCGTCCGGCGGAGCCGCATCACGGGCATCCCGCTCCGCCAGCTGCTCGTCCAGCTCCTTGATTTCCTTGGTGCCGTTCTTATTGCTTGCCACAACATCTCCCATGCCGGCTGCCGGGTCAGTGGTTCGAATTTACGCGGCATGGTCTACGGATTGGAAGAGGTTCCTGCTCCGCGTACCGCGGCCGGACTGCGGCGCGCCTGAGCCGCGGCGGTGCCGGTGCCGCCGATAATGGATGGCGATGACTTCCCTGCGCACCAAAGTTCTGTCCCTGCTTGCCCTCCCTGCGGTCCTCTTCGGCGCCGCGGGCTGCACTCCGGATGCCGACGCCGTATCCGGCCCGACGCCGTCGTCCGCCGCCGCCACGGCCGCGGACCCCGGAACGTCCCCCGGCGATGCCGCCACGGCACCCGCCGACACATCCGCTCCGGTGGTGTCGGCCGGAACGGCGCTGGAGCAGCTGGCAAGCATCCCGATCAAGGGCCGTGCACCCAAGACCGGATACGACCGTGAGCAATTCGGCCCGGCCTGGGCCGACGTGGACCACAACGGCTGCGATACCCGCAACGACATCCTCGCCCGGGACCTGGTGGATGTGGTCTACAAGGACGGCACCAAGGAATGCGTAGTGGCGTCGGGCACCTTCCATGATCCCTACACCGGGGCCACCATCAGCTTTGTCCGCGGCAATACCACCAGCACCGCGGTGCAGATCGACCACATAGTGGCGCTGTCCGATGCCTGGCAGAAGGGCGCCCAGCAGCTCTCGGCCGAGGAGCGCCGGCAGCTGGCCAACGATCCGCTGAACCTGATGGCCGCCGACGGCCCGGCCAACGGCGCCAAGTCCGACGGCGACGCCGCCACCTGGCTGCCGGCCAACAAGGGCTTCCGCTGTGAGTATGTGGCACGGCAGACCGCGGTCAAGGCCGAATACCGGCTGTGGATGACCCAGGCCGAACACGATGCGATTGCCACGGTCCTGTCCGACTGCCCGGATGAGCCGGTACCGGACCGGGGCGGCACCGCCGCCGTCTCGCTCCAGCCTGCCGCGCAGGCGCCGGCGGACAAGGCGCCGGCGGACAA
>NZ_JBNHFG010000038.1:0-22178 GCF_059090025.1 Arthrobacter sp. Y3224198 | reverse complement strand
CGCCGCATCCACCAGGATGCGGCGCCTCTCTTATATCCGGTTCGGGTGCCGGGCCTACTCGGTGTACAGCCCCATACCGCGCAGCATGTTGCGGCGGGCGGCGTTGGAGATCAGGAACCGGCGGCCGTCGGTCACTTCCGGCTCAATCCGGACAAAGGCGTTCTTGCTCCCCGCCTGCCACGGGAACAGGGGAAGGTCCTCGGAAGCCATGAGCTCTCCGTTGTCCTCCAGCAGTCCCGCGGTCCCCTTCAGCACCACGCTCCAGGCGGAGGAAAGGTTGTGGTCATAGCCGTCAATCTCGAAGGCCACAGGGCTGCCGGAGAGCGCGCCGGACAATTTGGTACCGGCCGCGGTGCGGAACACCACAGTGCCGTGGTCCACGGCGAAGTTCACCGGAAAGATCTCCGGGTGACCGTCCACGACGACGGCCAGCCGGCCGAACCTGGCCTGGCGGATGTAGTCCCAGCACTGGCTGGAGGTGAGGTGGTCTGCGGTGGTTTCCTCGGAAGTCGGCATGGCGCCAGTCTAGGTCAGGAGCAGCAACAGGGCTAAGCGGAAAGCTGCCGTGGCCAATACGGGCTTCGTGGAGAAGAATGGGGGAATGCGGGCAATCCTCAACATCATCTGGCTTCTGTTCGGCGGTATCTGGCTGGCACTGGGCTACGCCCTGGCCGGAGTCATCTGCTGCCTGCTGATAGTGACCATCCCGTTTGGCATCGCGTCCTTCCGCATTGCCAACTATGCGCTCTGGCCCTTCGGCCGGACCGTGGTGGACCGCGGCGGGTTCACCGGCCCGCTGAGCCTGCTCGGCAACATCATCTGGCTGCTGCTGGCCGGCATCTGGATTGCGATCGGGCATGTCATGACGGCCATCCCGATGTTCGTGAGCATCGTCGGTATCCCGCTGGGCATCGCGAACCTGAAGATGCTGCCCATTTCCCTGATGCCGCTGGGCAAGGTCATTGTGCCGACGGATACCTGGCAGATCACCCCGTATGCCGGAAACCCGTACCGGCACCCCGGCTACACGGGCCGGCCGGTGCCCGGCCCGAACCAGCCGCCGGCCCGGTACTGACGGCCCGGTATTAGGGGCGCCTGGTACTTACAACCCGGTACTGACCGTCCGGTTTCAGCGGCCCGGACTAACCCCGGGAGACGCCTTCCAGGAACGCCTTCATCAGCGGTCCGCCCGACGTCGAGCCGCGTTCGCCCTGCTCCACGAATACCGCCACGGCCAGGTCGCCCTGGACCGCCAGTACCCAGGCGTGGGTCTGCGGCGGATCCTCGCTGCCGAACTCCGCGGTTCCCGTTTTCGCCAGCACCGGTTCTCCCGGCACCGATGCCAGCATCTGTATGCCGCCCTCGGTAACGACGGCGCGCATCATGTCCCGCAGCGAGGCGGCCTCCCCGGCGGTCAGGTTGCCGGGCGGCGCCGAATCCGTGCTGCTGTCCGTGCCGGAGGGGGAGGGGGACGCCGTGGCACCCGACGGGGCGGGAGCGGTTTCCCGGATGAGGGCCGGCATGACCCGTTCGCCCTTGCCGATGGACGCTCCGGCCACGGCCATGGCGAGGGGGGAAACCAGCACCTCGCCCTGCCCGATCAGCGAGGCGGCGTGCGCGGTGCCGTCCGCTTCTGCCGGAACGGAGCCGAAGAAGGCGGGCGTGCCGATGGAGGCGTCGATACCGATGCCGAGATCCTCCGCCGCGGCCGCCAGGTTCTGCTGGGAGACGGTGTTGCGGGCGTTCAGGAACGCGGTGTTGCAGGAGTTGGCGAACGCCGTGCGCAGGGGCACGGTGCCGGTGGCGGCCGCCGGATAGCCCGGGACGTTGGCGAAGGTCCGGCCGTCCACGTTCAGTTCGGCCGGGCACTCCACGGTGGAGTCGGGGGTGGTTCCGGCGCGCAGCAGTGCCAGGGCGGTTGCCGTCTTGAAGGTGGAACCGGGCGGGTACTGGCCCAGCAGGGCCGTCTGCCGGCCCTCGCTGCCGGGGCCGTTGGCGACGGTGAGGATGTCACCCGTGGAAGGCTGGATGGCCACCAGGGCGGAGGCGGACGGTTCCTGCTCGAGGACGGTCTCCGCCAGGGCCTGCAGCCGGGGATCGAGGGTGGTCTGCAGGTCGGTGCCGGAGAGGGCGTCCGAGGCGAAAACCGCTTCCTTCGTTCCGCCGTCGTTTTCGACGGTGATGCTCACTCCGTCAATGCCGCGCAACTGTTCGTCATACTGCTGCTGCAGCCCGGAAAGACCGGTCTGGTCGCCGGGTGAGAGGCGGCCTTCGGACGCGTCGATCACCTCGGCCGTTGCCTCGCCCACGGTCCCGAGCAGGGCCCGCGCGAAGTTCCGGGTGGGTGCAAGGACTCGCTGGGCCGGGAGTGCGACGGCGCCGGGGATGGCTTCCACACCGGCGACGGTGGCCGGTCCTTCGGCCTCTGCGCGCTGCACCAGCACCTCAACGAAAGCCTCCGGGCCGGATGCCTGCACCTGCGCGGTGTAGGCCTCGGGGTCCACGCCCACCAGGGCGGCCAGTGCGGCGGCGGAGGAAGCCTGCTGCGCCTCGGGGACATCCGGTTTGTTGATGCCAATCCGCAGCACCGGCCGCGGGGTCATCAACGGTGCGCCGCTGCGGTCCAGGATGTCTCCACGGGCGGGCGGGGCCACGGTAGTGCGGGCCAGCCGGTCGCCGTCGGCCAGGGAGCTGAAAACCACCGAGGGGGCCCACTGGACCAGCCAGTCGTCGTCGTCGCCGCGTTCGAGCCGGACGGTGCTCTCGTAGTTCCAGTCAGGCCGGGAATCCCCGTTCACATCCCAGGCGTAGGCAAGCTTCGCCGACGCGGCGTCCTTGTCCTGGGGATCCTCCTCAACGCCGGCGACGGTGACGGCCGGCTGCAGGGGTCCCATATCGGCGAGCAGGGCGTCCAATTCGCTGTTGACCTGCTCGCCAGTCCCCGCGGTGAAGGCGGACGCGGAGACGTCCGACTTCGCCAGGCCTTCTGCGAGCGTGGCGGCTGCGTCGTCCGGTGAGGGCTTGTCCCCGGAACAGGACACGAGGGTGAGCGCCAGGGCAGCGGCGGCGAATACGGACACGGTACGGTTTTTCCCCATCCGCTCAGGGTACCTTCGCCCCGCCCCGGACACGCGGAAGGGCGGCCCGGATTCCCGGACCGCCCTTAACGCCGTCGCGCGGTTGTGCCGCCGCGTTGACGCAGTTATGCCGTGCGTACCGCCTTGATGAGGTCGGCGCAGCGCTCGCCGATCATCATGGTGGTGATGTTCGGATTCACCGTGGTCAGCTCCGGCATGACCGAGGCGTCGGCCACGCGCAATCCCGAGACGCCCTTGACCCGCAGTTCCGGATCCAGCGGGGACATCGGATCCTCGGCCGCGCCCATCCGGACAGTGCCGGCGGGGTGGTAGACGGTGTTGTGCGTCTTGCGGATGTACTCAACCAGCTGCTCGTCGGTCTGGACGTCCTCGCCCGGGTACAGTTCCTTCCCGGCCCACTCGGCCATGGCCGGCTGGGCCACGATCTCGCGCGCCTTCCGGATGCCGGCCACCATCACCCGCATGTCATGCGGATCGGTGAAGTACCGCGGATCCACCATCGGCTTGTCGCGGTAGTCCCGGCTGCGCAGCCGCACCGTGCCGCGGGAACGGGCATGGGTCACGTTCGGGGTGAGGCAGAAGCCGTTCTCGGTGGTCGGATAGCCGTGCCGCACGGTGTGCAGGTCAAACGGGACGGACCCGTAATGGAACATCAGGTCGGGACGGTCCAGTCCGTCCTCGGTGGGGGTGAAGATGCCGATTTCCCACCACTGGGTGGAGGTTTCGACCATCGGTTTCTTCGCCTCCCACTGGATCACGCCCTCGGGGTGGTCCTGCAGGTTTTCCCCGACGCCGGGGGCATCCACCCGCACCTCGACGCCGCGTTCCTCCAAGTGCTCCTTCGGACCGATGCCGGAGAGCATCAGCAGCTTGGGGGAGTCGATGGCTCCGGCCGAGACAATGACTTCGCGGCGGGCGGCCAGGTGCTTGGTACGGCCGAATTCGCCGTGCACCACGTCCACGCCGGTGCACCGGTTGGACGCATCGAACTTCAGTTCCTTCGCGCGCAGCTCGGTGAGCAGCGTGAAGTTCTTCCTTTCCATGATGGGGTGGATGTAGGAAACGGAGGAGGAGGACCGGGTGCCGTCGGCCCGGCGGTTGAGCTGGAAGAAGTTCGCGCCGTTGATCACGGTTTCACCGGTGTTGAACTTCACCCGCGGAATTCCGGCCTGCTCGCAGGCGTCCAGCAGGGCCACGCCGCAGGGATCCTCGGCGGGGATGTTCATCAGGTGGACCGGGCCCGAGTCGCCGTGGTGCGGGGCGTCCGGGCCGGCATCCTCATTGGTTTCCAGCCGCTTGTACAGGGCGAAGGCCGTCTCGGCGTTCCAGCCTTCGGCACCGAATTTGGCTTCCCACTCATCGAGGTCCTCGCGCGGTGCCCAGAAAGCGATGCAGGAGTTGTGGCTGGAGCAGCCGCCCATCACCTTGGCGCGGGCCTGGCGCATAAACGAGTTGCCGTTCTCCTGCGGTTCAATCTGGTAGTCCCAGTCGAAGCCGGATTCGAGCAGTTCCATCCAGCGGTTCAGCTGCAGGATGGCGTCCTCGCCGCGGTCGTCGGGGCCGGCCTCCACCAGCGCCACCTCGACGTCGGGGTCCTCGCTCAGGCGCGCAGCGACGGCGGCACCTGCGGATCCGCCGCCCACCACGATGTAGTCGAATTCGGTCTTATCAGCCATGTAGCCCTAGGCCTTTCCGTGGTCGGTGAACCAGCCGGTCACCTGCGGGTTGATGTTCTGGTAGATGTGCTTCGCCTCCTGGTACTCGCCCAGACCGGTGGGGCCCAGTTCACGTCCGACGCCGGACTGCCCGTAGCCGCCCCATTCGGCCTGCGGAAGGTACGGGTGGAAGTCGTTGATCCATACCGTGCCGGCCCGCATGCGCCGGGCCACGCGCTGGCTCTTGCCGGCGTCGGAGGTCCAGACGGCGCCGGCCAGCCCGTAGTCCGTGTCGTTGGCGAGCTCGACGGCCTCGTCCTCGCCGTTAAACGTTTCCACCGTGACCACGGGACCGAACGCCTCGTCCATCAGGGAGGATCCGCCGCGCTTCACGTTGTCCAGCACGGTCGGGGCGTAGAAGAAGCCCTTCTCGAGTTCGCCGGTGCCCCAGGTGCCGCCGCAGCGGATCCGGGCGCCTTCCTCCACGGCCTTGTTCACGTAGGCGGTGACCTTGTCCCGGTGCGCGGCGGAGATCAGCGGCCCGGTCTCGGCCTTCTCGTCGAACGGGCCGCCCATGCGGATCATTTTGGCGCGGCGGACCAGCTCGTCCACGAAGCGTTCGGCAATCGGTTCTTCCACGATCAGCCGCGCACCGGCGGAGCAGACCTGGCCGGAGTGCACAAAGGCGGCGTTCAGCGCGTTGTCCAGCGCGGCGTCGAAATCCGCGTCCGCAAAGATGACGTTCGGGTTCTTGCCGCCCAGTTCGAGGGCGATCTTCTTGACCGTCTTGGCCGCGGCGGCGGCGATCACCTTGCCGGTGGCCACGCCGCCGGTGAAGGAGACCAGGTCCACATCGGGGGACTCGGCGAGCGGGGCGCCGGCCACCGCGCCGGCGCCGAGCACCAGGTTGGCGACGCCGCGGGGCAGGCCGAGCTCTTCCAGCACCTGCATCATCAGGATCGAGGTGTGCGGGGTCAGCTCGGAGGGCTTGAGGATGAACGTGCAGCCTGCGGCCAGCGCGGGGGCGATCTTCCAGGCCGCCTGCAGCAGCGGGTAGTTCCACGGGGCGATCAGCCCGCACACACCCACCGGTTCGTACTCGATGCGGCTGACGACGTCGTTGTTCCCGGCGTCGACCATCCGGCCTGCGTTGGTGGCGGCGATCTTGCCGAAGTAGGCGAAGGACGCGGCGATGTCGTCCATGTCGATTTCGCTTTCCACCAGCCGCTTGCCGGTGTCCAGCGTCTCCGCGCGGGCGAACTCGTCCTTCCGCTCCCGGATCCGGTCGGCGACCTTCAGCAGGAAGTCCCCGCGCTCGGGAGCGGGCACTGCTGCCCATTCCCCGCGTTCCCAGGCAGCCTTGGCGGCCGCAATGGCCTTTTCAGTGTCTTCGCGGGTTGCCTCGGAAACCGTGGCAACGAATTCCCCGTCCGCAGGGTTGTGGATGTCGCGGGTCCCGCCGTCGGATGCGGGCACCCACGCCCCGTCAATGAACAAAGTGGCCGTTGTCATGCTCGTCCCTCCTCGCTGACAAAGTCAGCTTCCCAGTTGTCTTTCGGAACCTGGTCCTCCGCAATGGAGGTATTGCCCGGCACTTCACGGTTGAGGTGCAGGAACTCCAGGTGGGTCTCGTAGTGGTCCAGGACATCGGTGATGACCTGTTCCTTCGTGTAGCCCATGAGGTCGTAGCCGTGGCTGCCCTCAAGGGAGAACACCTCCATGCGGAAGTACTTGGTCTCCGCCGACGCGTTGTGCGCATAGGACGGGGTGTCGTACTGCACGGGGTAGATCTGGTATTTGAAGCCGCGCTCCTCGGCCATGCCCACCTGCAGATCCAGGTGGTGGATGCCGTGGGGTGCGACCTCGCCTTCGCAGAGCACGACGTCGGCGCCCCGCTCCTTCAGCTCGTCATGGACTTCCTGCAGGGCCGGCCGGGCCACGGTCTGGACAAAGCGTTCAGCCTGCCGCGGGCCGGGGTAGGTCATGACCCGGGAGAGGCGCTGGCGCCAGCTGCGTCCGCTGCGGGCGTCCAGGCTGCGGCCGGCGATGATGCTGGGAAGCGACGCACGGTAGCTGTCCGTCAGCGAGTTTTCCACCCGCAGGGCCTTGTAGACCCCGAGCATGATGAACAACAGCAGGATGGACAGCGGCAGGCCCATGATGATGGTGGCGTTCTGCAGCGTGGTTACTCCGCCCACCATCAGCATGGCCAGGGTAAGCAGGCCGGTCACCACGGACCAGAACACGCGCAGCCACTTGGGGCCGTCCGAATCGGCGTCCTTGAGGTGGGAGGTGAAGTTCGCCATCACCAAGGCGCCGGAGTCCGCCGAGGTCACGTAGAACAGCAGGCCGGTGAAGGTGGCGATGGCCGCCGTCGCCGGTGCCCACGGATACTGCTCCAGCAGGCCGTAGAAGGCACGTTCGGGCTGGTTCATGGCCACTTCGCCGAAGGCCGCGTTGCCGCCCATCACCAGGTCCAGGGCGGAATTGCCGAAGATGGAGATCCACAGCAGGATGAAGGCGAAGGGCACAATCATGGTGCCGAGGACGAACTCCCGGATAGTGCGGCCGCGCGAGATGCGGGCCAGGAACAGGCCCACGAACGGTGCCCAGGCAATCCACCAGGCCCAGAAAAACAGGGTCCAGGAGCTGAGCCATTCGTCCGGCCGGTCATAGGCCATGGTGTCCATGGTCATGGCCGGGAAGCGGCTGAGGACGTCGCCGACGTTCTGCACAATGCCGTCCAGCAGGAAGTTGGTCTTGCCCGCGATCAGCACAAACAACATCAGTCCGACGGCGAGGATCACGTTCAGTTCCGAGAGCCGGCGGATGCCCTTCTCCACGCCCGAAACCGTGGAGATAGTAGCCATGATGACCGAGAGGGCAATCAGGGAAATCTGCACGGTCAGGTTCTCGGGCAGGCCGAACATAAAGCTCAGCCCGTAGTTCAGCTGCACCACGCCGATGCCCAGCGAGGTGGCGATGCCGAAGATGGTTCCGAGCAGGGCCGCGATGTCCACGCCGTGGCCGAGCCGGCCCTCGATGCGCTTGCCGAAGATCGGGTACAGGGCGGAGCGGATGCTCAGCGGCAGGTTGTGCCGATAGGCGAAGTAGCCCAGGGCCAGTCCCATCAGCGCGTAGAGTGCCCAGCCGGTGATGCCGTAGTGGAACAGTGTCAGGACCAGGGCGTGCCGGGCCGCTTCGGCCGTGGCACCGTCGCCGGTGGGCGGGGCAAGGAACTGGGTGACCGGTTCGGAGACGGAGAAGAACATCAGGTCAATGCCGATGCCGGCGGCGAACAGCATGGCCGCCCAGGTGAACATGCTGAACTGCGGCTTGGAATGGTCGGGGCCGAGCTTCGTTTTGCCCACCCGCGTCAGTGCGGTGACCAGGACGAACACCACCACCAGGCTGACTACCAGGAAGTAGTACCAGCCCATGTTGACCGATACCCAGCCCACCATGGAACCGATGACCGACTCGGCGTTGTCGGTGGCGAGCATGGCCCACAGTGCGATGGCCAGGATTCCGGCGGCTGAACCGATAAAGACCGTCTTGTTGACTCGGGTCCGCGGAGCAGCGGTCTCGGCTGTCTCCGGTTCCGCAAGTTTGCTCATGGGTCAATCCTTCAGGTTGCTTTGGAGTTGTATGCCCCCGGCAGCCTGGGACGTTGGAAATGCCCGCGGCAACGCACCGGACCGCCGCGTCATCGCGGCTGGATTCACGGGCAATCGCGGCAAAAAGCGGGTCCCGGAGGCATTGTCGAATCTATCAAAGGGGCTGCCGGCCCCTCGATTTCTTTGATTCCGGTCACATTTTCGGTTCGCCGGTCGGCCGGGTAGGGGTGTCCGGCCGCCCGGTCAAGCCTGTGCAGGGCATGTTTTCCCTGCTACCGTTTTGGACAAATGGCCCGCTTGTGGCCTAAGACACAACTTCGCTTCCACTGGAAACCTTCCGACGGCCGTTGCGGCGTCGATGGCCGCTGGAGGACCCGGATCGGGCGCCGGTTGTTCTACAGAGGAGTGGCGGATGTCCGATTTGGACACGATTCTCAGGAAGACGGAGCGGTCCCTGGGGCGCCGGCAGATCCAGGCCGGCCACGCGTTGATGGTGGTTATGGGGCGCACTATCGGCCAGCCGGTCGGGGAGGTCTGGTCAGCGCTTGCAGAACCCGCGCGGCTGGGGGAGTGGATGGCCGAGCCGTCGGGGGACCTGCGCCGCGGCGGAACCTACAGCCTTCCGGACGGATCGCACGGTGACATCCTCCGGTGCGACCCTCCCCGGCTGTTGACCGTGTCCTGGATACGGGAAGGATCGCAACCGGCCGAACTGGAACTGCACCTCGCGGCGGAGGACAGCCAGACCCGCATTGAACTCCTGTACGCCTCCGTGCGTAAGGGGTTTGCGGTGACCGCGGCGCCCGGAGCGGGCATCTGGACCGGCGGGGCGGGCTGGGAGTTCTTCCTGGACATGCTGGAGGAATACCTTGACGGCAGCATCCCGGAGAAGCCGCCGGGAATGATGCCGGACCTGCAGATCGAGGGGGAACTGCAGGAACTGTTTGACGCCCGCAATGACAGATGGCGGGCCGCGGCGGACGAGTTTGAACGGGAGCATGCCCTGAAGCCGTGAACCAGTGAACGGGCCTGCGTTGTGCTGTGGATAACTTTACTTTCAAAGTTGAGCTGATTAGACTCAACTTTGTTATCAGAGCATTGCTGAAGATGACATCCAAGCTGATGTTTGAAGCTGAATTGCTGAGGTTTTGAGGAGCCACCCGTGGACACCAAATTCACGAATAAAAGCCAGGAAGCGCTCTCGGCTGCGGCCATGAACGCGAACACCGCAGGCAACCCGCAGATTGAACCGTCGCACCTGTTGAAGGCGCTGATGGACCAGCGGCAGGGGGTGGCGGTGGCACTGCTCAAAGCCGCCGGCGTGAACGTGGATTCGGTCAGCGCCGCGGCCAGCACCGCCATTCATCAGCTGCCCTCGTCTTCCGGCTCGTCGGTGGCCCAGCCGCAGTTTTCACGGCCCCTGCTCCAGGTCATCAGCGCCGCACAGCAGGAGGCTGAACAGCTGGGGGACGCCTTTGTATCCACCGAACACCTTTTGCTGGGCCTGTCACTGGACAGCGGCCCGGCGGGCAAGGTGCTGCGGGACAGCAACGCCGGGCATGACGCCCTCATTGCCGTGCTTCCATCTGTACGAGGAGACCGTAAAGTGACCAACGCCGATCCGGAGAACACGTTCCAGGCACTGGAGAAGTTCAGCACCGACCTGACGGAGATGGCCCGTTCCGGAAAGCTGGACCCGGTGATCGGCCGTGACTCGGAAATCCGCCGCGTCATCCAGGTGCTCAGCCGCCGGACCAAGAACAACCCGGTGCTGATCGGCGAGCCCGGTGTCGGCAAAACCGCCGTCGTCGAAGGGCTGGCCCAGCGGATCGTGGCCGGTGACGTCCCGGAAAGCCTGAACGGGAAAACCCTGCTCTCCCTGGACCTGGGGTCCATGGTGGCGGGCGCGAAGTACCGCGGTGAATTCGAGGAACGCTTCAAGGCCGTGCTGGAGGAAATCTCCAACGCCGAGGGGCAGATAGTCACCTTCATCGACGAGCTGCACACCGTGGTGGGCGCCGGCGCGGCCGAAGGGTCCATGGACGCGGGCAACATGCTCAAGCCCATGCTGGCGCGCGGCGAGCTGCGGCTGATCGGTGCCACCACCTTGGACGAGTACCGCGAGAACATTGAAAAGGATGCCGCGCTGGAACGGCGCTTCCAGCAGGTCTACGTGGGGGAGCCCAGCGTCCCCGACACCATCGGCATCCTCCGCGGGCTGAAGGAACGGTACGAGGCGCACCACAAGGTGGCCATCGCGGACTCGGCGCTGGTGGCTGCGGCAACCCTTTCCAACCGGTACATCACCGGCCGCCAGCTGCCGGACAAGGCCATCGACCTGGTGGACGAAGCCGCCTCGCGCCTGCGCATGGAGATCGACTCCGCTCCGGAGGAAATCGACGAGCTGCGCCGTGCCGTCGACCGGCTGACCATGGAGGAACTGGCGCTGGCCAATGAGACCGACCAGGCATCCATTGAACGGCTGGCGGTGCTGCGCGAGGACATGGCCAATAAAAAGGAACAGCTGGCCGCGTTGAATGCCCGGTGGGAAGCCGAGAAGGCCGGCCTGAACCGGGTCGGCGATCTGAAGGCCCGGGTGGATGAACTGCGCAGCACGGCGGAAAAGGCCCAGCGCGACGGCGACCTGACCGAGGCGTCCCGCATCCTTTACGGCGAGATTCCCGCGCTGCAAAAGGAACTCGAGGCGGCCCAGCAGGCCGAAGCGGACAAATACGGCGAACAGGCCCAGGAGCTGATGGTCTCGGAGGAGGTGACCGCGGACGATATTGCCGAAGTGGTCTCCGCCTGGACCGGTATCCCCGCAGGACGCATGCTGCAGGGCGAGTCGCAGAAGCTGCTGGACATGGAGGAAGCGCTCGGATCCCGCCTGATCGGCCAGACCAAGGCAGTGGCCGCGGTATCGGACGCCGTCCGGCGCTCGCGGGCCGGGGTCAGCGACCCGGACCGTCCCACCGGTTCCTTCCTGTTCCTCGGACCGACGGGTGTGGGCAAGACCGAGCTGGCCAAGGCGCTGGCGGACTTCCTCTTCGACGACGAACGTGCCATGGTCCGCATCGACATGAGTGAGTACTCAGAAAAGCATGCGGTCTCCCGGTTGGTCGGTGCCCCTCCCGGATACGTGGGGTACGAGGAAGGCGGGCAGCTCACGGAAGCGGTCCGGCGGCGGCCCTATTCGGTGATTCTTCTGGATGAGGTGGAGAAGGCACATCCCGATGTTTTCGACATCCTGCTGCAGGTGCTCGACGACGGCCGGCTGACCGACGGGCAGGGCCGCACAGTGGATTTCCGCAACGTCATCCTGATCCTCACCTCGAACCTGGGCTCCCAGTTCCTGGTGGATCCCGGCCTGAACGATGAGCAGAAGCGCGAATCGGTCATGTCCATGGTCAACGCCAACTTCAAACCGGAATTCCTCAACCGGCTGGACGACGTCATCCTGTTTGATCCGTTGAGCCTCGAGGACCTGACCCGGATCGTCGACATCCAGGTGCAGGCCCTGGCCGCCCGGCTGCACGAGCGCCGGCTGGTGCTGGACGTGACCGATGCGGCCCGGGAATGGCTGGGCCTGACGGGCTACGACCCCGCCTACGGTGCACGGCCGCTTCGCCGCCTGGTGCAGCGCGAGATCGGTGACAAGCTGGCCCGGGGCATCCTCGCAGGGAAGATCAGCGACGGCGACACTGTGCTGGTGGACCGCGCCCCGGACGGGCTGGAGGGGGACGGGCTGATTGCCGAGACCGGGCTGACGGTGGCCGCGGTCAGCTAGGCGGGGCACGCAAAGGGCGCGCGGCGGGTACTGCCGGCGGCGCGCCCTTTGCGCTGTTTCGTGTCTCTGCTCCCGGGCCGGTTCTACTCCCGGATGAGGGACTCCGTGATTTCCTGGCCTTCGGGGCTGAAGACAAAGCAATCCAGGCGGCGGTCGCCATCGGACCAGGTCTGCTCAGTTGGGATGGACTTGGCCACCTTCAAGCCGGGGTAGGAAGATGCGTTGTCCGCGTAGTCCACGGCGTCGCACACCTCGTTGACGCGGTCTTCCAAAGCGGCGGTTCCGGGGAAGGTGTCGGAGCCGGTGAACCTCTCGGAGGCCACCAGCTGTGCGTCGTGCGGGGTGTCGCAGGTGACCACGTCGGCGGCGGAATTCACGTCCTCCCAGCCCTGCAGGCAGGCACCGGTTTCGAGCTCGACCGGGCTGACATCCTCGGAGATGACGCCTTCGTCCTTGCCGTTGAAGACGAACACCACCAGGAGGATGGCTGCGACGGCGGCCAGCACCACGCCACCGATCACCAGCAGCAGCCGGGTATTGCGGCCGCCGGCGGGCTTTGCCGGCGCGGATCCGCTCCCGGGCATCGCCGCCCCGTCCGCGGGGTCGGTCCCTTCGACGGGACCGGCCGGGGCTGCTGCGTCCTTGCCCGAGGGCCTCCGCGCGGCCGTTGCGCCGGCAGCGGCCTGGCTTTCGGCCAGCCGGCGGGAACGCCGGGTTTCGCCGGTGGGAACTGATGCAGTTGTTGGTTCCGGCTCCGCCGGGGCGTCGGGTGTCCGCTCCTGCCCGGGCAGGGCCCCCGTAACGGGTGCGGCGGCGTCGATACCGGCCAGGGGATGGGACGAGGGCGACGGCGTAGCGTCAGGCTCGTCCTCCGCCTTGGCAGCCGTGTCAGCGGCGTCGTCAGCGGCAGCATCACCATCAGCGTCGATAGCGTCGGCATCGTCTCCGGCGGCAGGGGCGGCCGGAGCATCGTTGGTTTCCCCGCCCGGATCCTCTGTGGTCTCAGGGGCCTGATCGGTTTCGGCCGTATCGGCAGACTCCTGCTCCTGGGGCGCTTCTGCAGCCGGCCCGGCTGCCTCGTCCCCGGGAGTGCCACCATCCGTATCGGGCTGCGCTGCCGCGTCAGCATCGGAGTCTGCGGGTTCGGCGGCGGCGGGTTCGGCTTCCCCGGCAGCTGCGTCGTCGGTTGCTGCGGCGGAGCCCGCTTCGTCGACGATACCGGCAGCCTTGGCATCCACCGTGATTTCGGCCCCTGCCGGTGCCGGTTCCAGGCCGGACAGCCTCCCGGCTTCGGCGGCGTTGGCCTCCACGGCAGCAGCCTCGGTCGTCACTTCGTCCAGCTCGGCGGCGTCCACGGCGTCGCTGCCCAACGTGGGTTCGGCCAGCGCCGGTTCCTCCAGTTCCAATTCCTCCGGTGCCACCACCACCGGCTCGGGCGGCAGCTGGATGTCCCCTTCCGCGCCGGCAGCTTCCGGATCGGCAGCGGAGGCGGCTGCCTCCGGATCGGCAGCGGACGCAGTGCCCTCGCTCTCGACGTCGGGTTCGGCGAGGGAGGGTTCCTCAAGTTTCACGTCTTCCGGCGCCACCACTGCCGGCTCGGCCGGCAACTGGACGTCGTTATCGGAGCCGGCAGCTGCGGCAGCCTGCGGCTCCTCGGCGGCAGAGCCCTCTTCATCAATGCCGGTGCCGGCATCGGCGGCTTCATCTGCAGGGGGATCGATGTGTGCAACGCCGGCTCCGGCAGCAGCGGTTGCAGCGGCAGCTTCGGCAGTACCGGACACCGCCGAAGCTCCAGCGGTGTCCGTGGTCCCGGCGTCCGCGCCTGCGGCGTCCGGGCCGCCGTCGAAACTGCGTTCCCACACGGCGGTGTCGTGGCTTCCGTCAGTGGAAAGCCAGGCAGGGGCGTCCGAATGCGCGGTCAGATCAGGGAAGGCACCTGTGTTCTCTGCCTTCTCCGGTAGCGGCGAATCCGCCCCCGGTGTATTTTTCTGATCGCTCATGGTGAACGTTGGTCCTCCCTGTAGGTGGCGCCGCGGGGCGCCCCAAAACTGTCTCTACCCCTGACTTTAGCCAATATCCGGGGAACGGCGCAGGGCAGGGTGCCAGCCGGGGTGCACCAATGTGCCGGGCGAACAGGCCCTGAGCAGGCGCCGGGGGCACAAGGCGGCGGGAAAACATGTAACCTGTACTTACGACAAATTGACCAAATATTCCGGGGCCTCGTTCATCTGCCCGAACGACCCACCTCCGGATCGACGCAAAAAGGGGGTCACGCCATGGGGCGCGGCCGTCAAAAGGCAAAAGCAACCAAGCAGGCACGGGAGATGAAGTACTTCACCCCTGCCACGGACTACTCGGCGCTCCAGCGTGAGCTTTCTGGGCCGACGAGCCGTCCATCCAGTCGATATCCCGAGGAGCCGGCTGAGCCGGACTACTCGGCGTACGAGGATAAGTACGCGGATCAATTTGGCGACGATGACGATGACGAAGGCAACCGCCGCGTAGGCTAGCGGCCGCCTCAACCACGTTGGCCAATTGCCATCCATTCAGCGGATCACCATCAGGTGGATCCGCTGAATGGCGTTAAGGCACGGTAGCGCCGCGGCCGGCCCGGAGTGAGTGCTCCGCGATGATCCGGCACCCTGAGGATGCAATGCCGTGGACGGCCTCATTCCGGTGCCGCGACAGACAGCAAAAAGCCCCGGACCGCGAGGTCCGGGGCTTTTTCACGTCGTCAGGCGTAGCTTCCGACCAGCCGGACCGCGCCGCCGTCCACACCCTTGGCGCCCTGGACAAAGTCCGCGTCGGGGCCGGCGGGCGTCTCGGCGTCGTCCACCGAACCCATGACCCAGGCCGGCACACCCCGCGCCGCCAGCCGTTCGAGTGCGGCGTCGGCTCCGCCGGCATCGACAATGGCAACCATGCCGACGCCCAGGTTCAGCGTGCGTTCCAAGTCGGGCTGCGGCACGTTACCCAGCTCGGCGATGAGCTTGAAGACCGGCGGCAGTTCCCACGTGGAACGGTCCACGGTGGCCTGCAGCCCCTTGGGCAGCACGCGGGCCAGGTTGGCAGCCAGGCCGCCGCCGGTGACGTGGCTGAAGCCGTGGACTCCGGCCGGCTCGTGCCGGGCCAGGTCCAGGCAGTCGGCGGCGTAGACGCGGGTGGGTTCAAGCAGCTCTTCGCCCAAGGTACGGCCCAGCTCGGACACCTGGCGTTCCAGCTGCCAGCCCGCATGGTTGATCACGCGGCGCACCAGCGAGTAACCGTTGGAATGGAGGCCCGAGGAAGCCATGCCGATGACGACGTCACCGCGGCGCACCCGGTCGGGGCCGAGCAGGTTTCCGGCTTCCACCACTCCCGTTGCCGCACCGGCAACGTCGTACTCATGTTCGCCCAGCAGGCCCGGGTGCTCGGCCGTTTCCCCGCCCACCAAGGCGGTGCCGGCTACCTCGCAGGCCGCGGCTATGCCCCGGACAATACCCGCGATCCGTTCCGGGACCACCTTGCCGCAGGCAATGTAGTCGGTCATGAACAGCGGCTCGGCGCCCACCACCACGATGTCGTCCACCACCATGCCCACCAGGTCGAACCCGATGGTGTCGTGGATGTCCATCGCCTGTGCAATGGCGACCTTGGTGCCCACGCCGTCGGTGGAGGTGGCCAGCAGGGGCTTCCGGTAGGACAACAGCCGCGAGGCATCGTAGAGGCCGGCGAAACCGCCCACCCCGCCGAGGACGGAGGAATTGTGCGTGGCCTTCACCGCGGCCTTCATCAATTCAACGGCTTTGTCTCCGGCTTCGACATCCACCCCTGCGGAGGCGTAGGTGATGGAGGTGTCGGACGCGTTCATACGGCCTCTTTCTTGTCGGAATCATTCAGCAGGTTCTCGTATTCGCTGTCCGGACCCGGGTCACACCCGGTGGCTCCGCCGCTCTCGGCGGGGTTGCCGGTGCCCTGTTCCAGCAGGTTCTTGCCCAGCCGGTCCGCGGACGGCAGCTCAATGGGGTAGACGCCGGTGAAGCAGGCCGTGCACAGCCGTTCACGCGGCTGCCTGGTGGCGTCAATCATGCCGTCTTCGGAAATGTAGGCCAGGCTGTCCGCGCCGATGGACGCGCAGATTTCCTCTATCGCCGCACCGTTGGCAATGAGTTCGGCGCGCGAGGCGAAGTCGATGCCGTAGAAGCACGGCCACTTGACCGGGGGAGAGGAGATCTTGACGTGGACCTCCACGGCTCCTGCCTCATGCAGCATCCGCACAATGGCCCGCTGGGTGTTGCCGCGCACGATCGAATCGTCCACCACCACAATCCGCTTGCCGCGGATCACCGATTCAAGTGCGTTGAGTTTGAGCTTGATACCAAGCTGCCTCAGGGTCTGGCTGGGCTGGATGAAGGTGCGCCCCACATAGGAGTTCTTCACGAAACCGTGCGCAAACGGAATGCCCGACTCTTCGGCGTAGCCTACGGCTGCCGGCGTACCCGATTCGGGCACGGGGATCACAAGGTCGGCTTCCACGGAGTTTTCCCGCGCCAGCTGCCGTCCCATTTCCACCCGGGATTCGTAGACGGAGCGGCCGGCGATGTTCGCGTCCGGCCGGGCCAGATATACGTACTCGAAGACGCAGCCAGCCGGCGTCGGGTCGCCGAAGGTCCGGCTGCGGACGCCGGATTCGTCAATGGCGATGAACTCACCGGGCTTGATCTCGCGAATGAAGCTGGCGCCGACGGTGGCCAGGGCAGAGCCTTCGGAGGCCACCACCCAGCCGCGTTCCAACCGGCCAAGAACCAGCGGCCGGACGCCGTAAGTGTCCCGTGCGGCGTAAAGGGTGCCCTCGTCCATAAACACGAAGGAGAACGCTCCACGCAGTTTGGGCAGGAGCTCCATGGCCGTGTCTTCCAGCGACCGTCCGTCGCTGCCGTTGAGCAGGGCGGTCACCAGGGCGGTGTCCGAGGTGTTGCCCTGGGCGATTTCACCTGCCCGGGGGCGGCCCTCGCGTTCGAGGATCATCTCGTACAGTTCGGCGGAGTTGGTCAGGTTTCCGTTGTGTGCCAGCGCCACCGTGCCGCTGGCGGTGGCACCCAGGGTGGGCTGGGCATTGGCCCAGTGCGAGGCGCCGGTAGTGGAATACCGGCAATGCCCGACGGCGATGTGCCCCCGGAGGGTGTTGAGGGTGGTTTCGTCAAAAACCTGGGAGACCAGCCCCATGTCCTTGTAAACGCTGATCCGGTTGCCGTCGCTGGTGGCGATGCCTGCCGATTCCTGGCCCCGGTGCTGCAGGGCGTACAACCCGTAGTAGGTAAGCTTCGCTACCTCTTCGCCGGGAGCCCAGACTCCAAAGACTCCACAGGCGTCCTGTGGGCCTTTTTCGCCGGGCAGTAGATCATGGGAAAGCTGTCCGTCTCCGCGTGCCATGAGAGCATTCTCTCACGCGCAAACAGCGCCGAAGACCCCTGCGCCGAAGGTTACGCGGGCGGCTGCTCCCGGCCCTCGGAATCACCGGAATCAAGCCCCTCGACGGTGGCCCGGCGGGTCTTGCGGACGCTGATCCAGTCCAGCACCAAGGCCAGGAGGGCACCCAGGGCCAGGCCGGGCAGGGCAAACACCATGGTGAAGAAGCCCAGAGTGGCGGAGCGGGTGAATTCGGGATCCTCCGGTCCGCCGTAGGCAACAACAATGGCGGCAATGAAACCGGCGATCACTCCCAGTGCCATAAAAGGGACGAAGCGGGGGGCGCGGCGGACAGTGATCTCGCGGCGCTCGGGGGTGTGCTGCATGCTTCGATTCTACCGGCCGCGGCTGTGCCGGCCGTCCGCTCACGGTGCCGGCCGGCGTGGACCGTCAACGGACCCGGCGGCCGACCCGGTAACAGGCCCTGCGATGACGGGAGCGGTGATGACGGGGAGCGGACGGGGCAGGGCCGGCTAGGAGATGCCCCGGAACAGCGGGAGCACCTCGGCCAGGTCGGCGCGCAGTCCCGACGCCGCCACCTTTCCGGCTGCCACGGCCTCCGCCCAGGACTGGCGGCCCGTCACCAGCGCGAGCCAGGTGGCGCCGTCGGTCTCGATGACGTTGGGTGGGGTACCGCGGGTGTGCCGGGGTCCGGCCACGCACTGGGTGACACCGAACGGCGGAACCCGCACTTCCACGCTGTTGCCCGGAGCGCGTTCTGCCAGTTCCTCCAGGGCATAGCGCACTGCCGTGGCGGTGGTGTTGCGGTCCGCACCGCCGGCGGCCGCGGCCTGCAGGGCCGCCCGGCCGTCCTCGGCGGTGATCCGTCGCCGTGCCACGGTCAGCCCAGCAGTGCCGTGACGGGGCCGCCGAGGCGCAGGCTGCCTACCGGCCGGCCGCCGCCGAGCACCGGCTGCATCACCTTGTCCAGGACCTTCTCCACGGCCAGCGGATCCACCGCGCCGCTGGCGGCCAGCAGGGTCAGGCCCACCAGGGTGGCGGCACGGGCGTTGCCGTCCAGCATCTTCAGGGCCATCGAGACGCCGGTGTCGGTGCCCAGGACGAGGACGCCCTCGGCGCCGCTCTTGGCGATGATGCCCAGGTCCTCCATCACCACCGAGTTTTCCCGGCCGTGGCCGTGCACGGCCCAGGGGTAATCGAGCATGGCCGTGGCCACGGTGGCGGCCCGGGCGTTGCCATGCTTGCCGGAGGGAGCCTTGGCCAGCCGGCCGATTCCGCGGGCCAGGCCTGTCAGGGACACCGCTGCCAGCGGAGCGCCGCATCCGTCCACGGCCCAATGCTCAATTTTTTCGCCGGTGAATTCCTCGATCACTTCAGCAATATGCTGCTGCAGCGGGTGCCGGGGATCCAAGTAGGTGGCGTGGTCCCAGTTGTTCTCGGTGCACGCCCAGAGGAACGCGGCGTGCTTGCCGGAGCAGTTGAAGGCCACCCGCTGCGGGCCCTTGCCCTCGCGGATCCATTCGTTGCGTGCCTCGGTGTCCTGCGGCCAGTCCTCCGGGCACTGCAGGTGTCCTTCGGTGACGCCGGCGGCGGCCAGCATCCCGCGCACCACATCCATGTGTTCGCGGGAGCCCACGTGGCTGGCGGCTGCGAGGGCCGCCTGTGCGCCGCGGAGCGGTACGCCGGCCTGCATCGATGCCACCGCTTGGAAGGGTTTAAGCGTCGAGCGCGGGAAGATCGGGCTGGTGATGTCGCCGAGCCGGGTCACCACCGTGCCGTCGGCCGCCATCACGACGGCGGAGCCGATGTGGCGGGATTCGATGAAACCGTTGCGCTCAAGTACGGCCAGTTCAACGGCGTCGGACGCGGTAAAAGTTGCAGGCATGCCATTCAGTCTAAAGGGGTGCGGAGGCCGCGGGGGGCAAGCCGGCGACGGCGGCCCCGGCACCGCCGTCGATCTCGCTGCCCCCCGCTGGTCCGCGGGGCGCCAGCCTGCGGCACCTGCCGCAATCCCACTATCGACCGACCGCGGGCTACCTGCAACGGTGCAGGCTTGTGCAGGTACCGCGGGAACTGAAATAGGTAGCGGGCGGAGTGTCTGCGGACGGCTCCGAAACGGCCGGGCCCATGTTCCTGATCCGGTACGCCGGGGACCTCGGACGCGGTGCGGGCACGCACCTGTCATGTTGGGGTGTTGCTTTCGGGCCGCGGATGCCAGCAAGTACTCTGAACTACTGTGAAGGTACTCGTTGTTGGCCCAGGCGGCCGCGAACATGCCCTTGTCCGATCCCTTTTGGCTGATCCCTATGTTCGCGAGGTCCACGCGGCCCCGGGAAACGCGGGTATCGCCCGGATGGTCCCCGTGCACGCCGTTGACGCCACAGATCCGCAGGCCGTCACGGATTTGGCGGCATCGCTTGGCTCCGATCTGGTGGTGATCGGCCCCGAGGCCCCGCTGGCCGCCGGAGTGGCCGATGCCCTGCGTGAGGCAGGATTTGCAGTTTTCGGGCCGTCACGCGCTGCCGCCCAGCTGGAAGCCTCCAAGGCCTTCGCCAAGCAGGTGATGGCCGCGGCGAACGTCCCCACCGCCATGGCCCGGGTCGCCAGGACCGAGGCTGAAGCCGCCGATGCCCTGGACACCTTCGGTGCCCCCTACGTGGTGAAGGACGACGGGCTGGCAGCAGGCAAGGGCGTGGTGGTCACCTCCGAGCGTGACGAAGCCCTGGAACATGCCCGGGTGTGCTTTGAAGCAGGCGGCACAGTGGTGATCGAGGAATACCTGGACGGGCCCGAGGTGTCACTTTTCGTGATCTCGGACGGCAGGCATGTGGTGCCCCTGGCGCCGGCGCAGGACTTCAAACGCATCTTCGACGGCGACGCCGGCCCCAACACCGGCGGAATGGGCGCCTATTCGCCGCTGGACTGGGCACCCGCCGGGCTGGTGGAAGATGTGGTCCGCCGGGTTGCGCAGCCCACCATCGACGAGATGGCTTCCCGTGGGACGCCCTTTGTGGGAGTGCTGTACTGCGGCCTGGCCCTGACTACCCGCGGGATGCGGGTGATCGAGTTCAACGCCCGCTTCGGGGATCCGGAAACGCAGGCCGTGCTGGCCCGGTTGAAGACGCCCCTCGGCGGACTGCTGATGGCTGCGGCCAAGGGGGAGCTGGACGCCATGGAGCAGCTCAAGTGGGATCCGCGTCCAGCCGTCGCCGTGGTGGTGGCCGCGGAAAACTATCCCGGCACGCCCCGCACCGGTGACCGGGTGCGCGGGCTGAAGAAGGCGGCCCGGCTGGAAGGTGTCCACGTGCTGCACGCCGGGACCGCGTTGAAAAAGGACAAGGTGCGCAGCGCCGGCGGCCGGGTGCTCGCCGTCGTCGGACTGGGGGAGGACCTGGACCAGGCCCGGGAACGGGCCTACGCCGGAGTGGACCTGATCCGGCTTGAGGGTTCCCAGCACCGGAGCGATATTGCGTTGAAGGCCGCGCGTGGCGACGTTCAGGTGCCCGCCGGCAGCGCCGGCGTCCGCCTGGCAACCGGCGAGGGGGAGCAGGCATGAGCGGCATCGGGAACGCGCCGGAGCTCCCGGGCTGGCGGCACGTCTACTCGGGCAAGGTCCGGGACCTGTACGTGCCGGACACCGGCGAGGACGACGCCGGGCGGGTCCTGGTGGTCGCCAGCGACCGCATCAGCGCCTACGACCACGTGCTCTCCAGCATCATTCCGGACAAGGGCCGTATCCTCACCCAGCTGAGCCTGTGGTGGTTCGAGCAGCTGGGGGAAATCCCCAACCACGTCATATCCGCGCAGGAGGGCATCCCGGATGCAGTGGCCGGGCGGGCCATGATCTGCAAAAAGCTGGAGATGTACCCGGTGGAATGCATTGCCCGCGGCTACCTGACCGGCTCCGGGCTGGCCGAATACCGGGAGTCCCGGACCGTCTGCGGGCTGCCGCTGCCTGCCGGACTCGTGGACGGCTCCCGGCTCAGCCCGGCAGTCTTCACCCCTTCGGCCAAGGCCGAACAGGGGGAGCACGACGAAAACATCACCTATGAGGCGATGGTGCGGACAGTGGGGGAGGAAACGGCCCAGCAGCTGCGTGCGCTGACCCTGGACATCTACACCCGGGCCGAAGCCGTCGCCAGGGAACGCGGGATCATCCTGGCGGACACCAAGGTGGAGTTCGGACTGGATCCGGCCACCGGCGTGATCACCCTGGGCGATGAAGTGCTGACTCCGGATTCCTCCCGGTTCTGGGACGCGGCCCTCTATTCCCCCGGGCAGGCCCAGCCGTCCTTCGACAAGCAGTATGTGCGGGACTGGCTTACCTCCCCCGCGTCGGGCTGGGACAGGAACTCCGACGCCCCGCCGCCGGCGCTTCCCTCCGACGTCGTGGAGCGCACCCGCGCCCGCTACGTTGAAGCCTACGAACGGCTGACCGGGCGCACCTTCGTCTAGTCGCCGGGGTGGGGGGGGGGGGGGGGGGCCCCCCCCCCCCCCCCAAAAAAAAAAAAAAAAAAAAAAAAAACAAAAAAAAAAACAAAAAAAGTCTAGCACCGACACACAAGGGGAGCAGAAAGGAAGCAACATCGAAGAAACACCAAAAAAAAAAAAA
>NZ_JBNHFG010000037.1:0-23838 GCF_059090025.1 Arthrobacter sp. Y3224198 | reverse complement strand
CCTACACCTCGCTGCGCTCGGTGCAGGGAACCCGCACCCTTGCGCCAAGGTTTCCCCTACACCTCGCTGCGCTCGGTGCAGGGAACCCGCACCCTTGGCTTAGGATGATATTAGAGCCCAGCCACCACGCCGATATTGCGGGTGGACACTGTTTTCAGAGGAGATACCGTGATCGAAGATACCTTGAAAGAGGCCGCCGACAAGATGGACAAGGCGGTGGAGGTCGCTAAGGAGGACTTCTCCTCCGTGCGCACGGGCCGCGCCAACCCGGCGCTGTTCTCGCGCGTGCTGGTGGACTACTACGGTTCCCCCACACAGCTGCAGCAGCTGGCCTCCTTCGCCACCCCGGACGCCCGCACTCTGCTGATCACCCCGTATGACGTGACGGCCCTGCGTGCCATCGAGCGGGCGCTGAGCGACTCCGAGGTCGGAGCCAACCCGTCCAATGACGGCAAGGTCATCCGGGTCATCATGCCGGAACTGACCCAGGACCGGCGCAAGGAATACGTCAAGATTGTCCGCGGCAAGGCAGAAGACGCCAAGGTCTCCGTCCGGAACATCCGCCGCAAGGCCAAGGACGGCATTGACCGCCTGGTGAAGGACAGTGAAGTGGGCGAGGACGACGGCGCCCGCGCGGAAAAGGACCTGGACGCCCTGACCAAGGCGCACACGGATTCCATCGACGAGCTTCTCAAGCGCAAGGAAGCCGAGCTTCTCGAGGTCTGATGAGTGAGACCCAGCCTCCCTCCCAGGCTGGCGGTTCACCGTCCGTCGAGACAGTTCCGGCAGCAAAGGCCACGGATATGAGCGCAGCCGATTCCGGCCAGGTGAACAGCCGCCGTGCCAGGAACCGCGGCGCGGACGCTAAGCCCGCCAAGGTTTCACGTGCCGGCCGCAACCTGCCGGCGGCTATCGCCGTCGGCGTTGTCCTGCTCGGCTCGCTGCTGATCGGCCTGCTCTTCTTCCCCTTCGCCATTGTGGTCATTGCCGTGGCCTTCGCTGCGGTGGGCGTCTGGGAAGTCAGCCGCGCGCTCGAAGTGCGCGGCATGAAGGTGCCCCTGGTGCCGGTGCTGGTGGGCTCCGTCGGGCTGCCCTTTGCGGCGTTCTTCGGCGGGACCGAGGCCCTGGCCTTCGCCATGGTGGCCACCGCCGTCGCCATCCTGCTCTGGCGGAGCATCGACACAGCCGAAGAGGCCATCTCCAGCATTCTGGCCGGCATCTTCGTGGTGCTCTGGGTGCCGTTCCTGCTCAGCTTTGCCCTGTTGCTCCTGCGCGAACCGGACGGACAGATCCGTGTGGCGGTGCTGTTGCTGCTCGTGGTTGCCAACGACACCTTCGGCTATTTGGTGGGGGCGTTCTTCGGCAAGCACCCGATGGCGCCCAAGATCAGCCCGAAGAAGTCCTGGGAAGGATTTGCCGGGTCGGCCGCCGGTGCCACAGTGGTAGGCGTCGGTGCGGCACTGCTGGTCCTGGACCAGCCCTGGTGGTTCGGTATGGTGCTGGCGGTTGCCACCGTTGCCGCCGCCACGGCAGGTGATTTCTCCGAGTCCATGGTCAAGCGGGAACTGGGCGTCAAGGACATGTCCAACCTGCTGCCGGGGCACGGCGGCGTGATGGACCGGCTGGATTCGGTGGTGTTCGCCTCCCCGGTGGTCTTCCTGCTGTCCATCCTGCTCTCCACCACGCCCTAGCCCGCTTGGCTGCGCACGGGCTTTTAGCAGTCCGGCGGCCCGGGCAGCAGCGTAATAGCGTAACGGTCCGGCAACGGCCGGTGCGTCTTTCCGGGCCCCGGGTGCCGGCATCGTAAGATGTTTCTGAGTTTTTCAGTCATTGCCCTGCGCCGGATCCCGGATATCCAGCTCCTGCGGCAGACACTCCAAGGCAATAACTCCGCAAGGCAATAACCAAAGAGGAACAGTAAATTCATGGACGATGCGCGGCAGGCCAGTGCTCCTTTCGAACGGGTGGGGCGACGGGACTTCGGCTACAACACCCGCCAGGTCGATGAATTCCTGACCAAGGCCCGCAACTTCTACAACTCCGATTCCAAGGCAGCGAACCCGGTCACCAGCGCCGACGTCCGGTCCATGGCATTCGACCCCGCCAAGGGCGGATACGAGCCGCAGGCCGTTGATGCGGCCCTGGACCGGCTCGAAGACGTCTTTGCCCAGCGCGAACGCGACCGCCTGATTGCCGACAAAGGCGAGGAAGCCTGGCTGCTGCAGATCGGCAAGATGTCGGCCGTGCTCCGCGCCCGCCTGCACCGCAAGCCGGGGGAGCGGTTCCGCCGTCCGGCCAAGAAGCGGGTTCCCAGCTACAACATCAGGGACGTTGACGCGCTGTGCAACGAGCTGCTGGGCTACTTCGAACACGACAAGCCGCTGAGCGTGGACGTTGTCCGCCGGGCCGTGTTCCGTGAGGCCCGCGGCCCGCAGGGCTACGAGGAAACCCAGGTGGATGCCTTCCTGGACCGCGTCGTTGAGCTGATGGCGTCCATCGACTGATTGCCGCCACGGCAAGCACGCCACGGCAATCACGCCATGGCAATCACGGTCAGGACCGCGCGGCGCTTCCCGGCCGGTTCCGTTCCAGCGGCTCCGGAGTGTGCAGCCGGGCCAGGAACTTCGCTCCGCCTGCCGGTGCGGAACCGGACGTCAGCTTCGAGACAATTACGGTGACCGTGAATGCCGCCGGCACCGTCCAGGCCGCCGGCTGTTCAATCCACGCCGGGGCCGCCAGTCCCAGCCGGGACAGCACTGCGGCAGCGATCATTGATCCGCCGCACAGCACGGCCCCCGTGAGCATCCCGGCCCCGGCGCCCGGCGCCGTCAACCTCCGCCACCAGATTCCCAGCACCAGCAGCGGGCACAGCGTGGACGCGGTGAAGGCGAACACCGTGCCGATGCTTCCCGCCAGGGCCGAGGATTCCGTGAGCAGCGCAATCGCCAGGGGCACGACGGCGGCCAGCACAGCGGAGAGCCGGAAGCCGCCAACACTTCCGCGGAAGAACTCCTGGCTGATCACCCCGGCCAGGGATACGGTCAGGCCGCTGCTGGTGGAGAGGAACGCGGCAAAGGCCCCCGCTGTGACCAGGGCGGCCAGCAGGTCTCCGGACGCGCCGTCGAAGACCCTGCCGGGCAGCAGGAGCACTGCGGCGTCCGTGGCACCGGATTCCACCAGGTCGGGTGCGTACACCCGGCCCAGCACCCCGAAGGTGATGGGGAAGATGTAGAACAGGGACAGCAGGCCCAGCACAATCAGCGTGGTGCGGCGCGCCGAGGCGCCGTCGGGGTTGGTGTAGAACCGCACCAGGACGTGCGGCAGACCTAGCGTGCCGCACAGCAGGGCGATGCTCAGGGAAATGTTCCGGTACAGCGGTGCATGCGTCTGCGGGTCCAGGGCCTCGGCCAGTACTGCGGCGCCGTCCGGTCCGGGCGGTCCGTCAGCGGCCAGGCGGAAGAGGATGAACAGCACCGGCACGGCTATCGCCACCAGCTTGAGCCAGTACTGGAAGGCCTGGACAAAGGTGATGGACCGCATCCCGCCGGTCACCACGCTCAGGCAGACGACGCCGGTCACCACCAGGGCCCCGACCTCGGCTGGCAGGCCGGTGGTGATTCGGATGGTCAGGGCAGCGCCGTGCAGCTGCGGGACGATGTACAGCCAGCCGACGGCGATCACCAGCAGGCTGGTCAGCCGCCGCACCGGCAGGGACTCCAGCCGGGCATGGGCAAAGTCCGGCACCGTGTAGGCGCCGGAACGGCGAAGCGGGGCGGCCACGAAAAGCAGCAGCATCAGGTAGCCGCCGGTATAGCCGATGGGGAACCAGAGCGCATCCACGCCGGAGGCAACAATCAGCCCGGCCACGCCCAGGAAACTGGCAGCGGACAGGTACTCCCCGCCGATGGCCGAGGCATTCCACCAGGGCTTGACCGTCCGGGAGGCAACATAGAAATCGCTGGTGGTCCGCGAAATCCTCAGCCCGAAGAACCCGATCAGCAGGGTCGATGCCGCCACCACGGCCAGGGCGGCATAGCCGATGCCGGGGTTCATGCCGGGCGCGATATCCCAGGTCACGGTCCCTCCACCAGGTCCCGGTACCGGTTCTCGTTGCGGTGGGCGCTGAGGATATAAAGCATCCCGCAGCCGATCACCAGCGGATACACCCCCACCCCCAACAGGATCCACGGAGCCGGCACGCCCCACAGGCTCAGGTCCGCGACCACTGGCAGGAACGCCAGGAGCACGGGGACACCCAGCAGGATCAGCAGGAAGCCGCCGCCCACCACCAGGGCCAGGCGTAGCTGGCTGCGGATCAGGGAACCGATGATGAGCTCGCCCACTTCCGACTGCTCGGCCAGTTCCCGGGATACGGAAAACGGTGCGGCACCGGACGAGGTGCCGGTGGCGGTGACCCGGACCCGTGCGGGGGGAGCGGTGGAAGCAGGCGGAGCCGCCGGGGTGTCCGGACCCGGCACGGGAGAAGCGGGCACGGAAACAGGGGCCGGTACGGCAGAAGGCACCGGCCGGCCGGCTTCACTGCTCACTGCGCCGGCCTGACCCGTCCGGCTGCGAGGGTACTCCGGACAGCCGGCAGGTGCCGCCGGCTCACCGGAAGGTCCACCTCGCCCAGCTGGACACTGGCCCGGCCCGCGGTCAACCGGACCTGGCGGATATGGTTCCGGGCCACCAGATAGGAGCGGTGGATCCGTACGAACCCGGCGTCGGACCACTGCTCTTCGAGCTCGGCCAGGGGGACCCGGATCAGATAGCTCGCCTCGGCGGTGTGCAGCCGGGCGTAGTCGCCCTGCGCCTGCACATAGCGGATGTCGGCACGGGAGATGATCCGGGTGGTGGCACCCTGCACTACGGTCACGACGTCGGCGTCGTCCGGTTCCGCAGCCAGCTCGCTGATCCGCCGCACCGATTCGGAGAGCCGTTCCGGACGGACCGGCTTGAGCAGGTAATCCAGGGCGGCGAGGTCGAAGGCCCGCAGCGCCTGGTCCTCGTCGGCCGTCACGAAGACGACGGCGGGCGGCCGCTCGCGGCGGTTCAGCGCCTTGGCGATGTCCAGGCCGGAGAGGGCGGGCATGTGGATGTCCAGGAACACGGCGTCGACGTCGCGGGCCTCGATCTCGTGGAGGGCAGCGGCGCCGCTGGCGGCCCGGTACACGGTGCCGATCCGCGGGTCCAGGCCCAGGAGGTAGGCGAGCTCCTCGACGGCGGGAGCTTCGTCGTCGGCCACCACTACGTTCAGGGGGCGGGGAGGTTTACGCATGTGAGACAGGTTACGCGTTCGTCGGCCGGTTCTCCGGCTGTGACTTGGGCACGCGCATGGTTATCAGCGTGCCTGCCCCCGGCGCCGTGTCGATCACCAGGCCGTGGTTGTCGCCGTAGACCTGGCGCAGCCGCACGTCCACATTGCGCAGTCCCACGTGGTCGCCCTCCGCATGCCCGGCCAGCACCGAGCGCAGATAGGCAGGATCCATGCCCACTCCGTTGTCCTCAATGGTGATCACCGCGTCCGCGCCGGCGTCGACGGCGGCAATGGTGATCCGGCCCTGCCCGTCCTGCGCCTCGAGGCCGTGACGGACGGAATTTTCCACCAGCGGCTGCAGGGAAAGGAACGGAATCACGGTGCCCAGCACCTCGGGGGCAATCTGCAGGCTCACCTTCAGCCGCTCGCCGAACCGTGCCCGTTCCAGCAGCAGGTACCGGTCCACGGATTCAAGCTCCTGGGCAACCGTGGTGAAGTTCCCGTGCCGGCGGAAGGAATAGCGGGTGAAGTCGGCAAATTCCACCACGAGTTCCCGTGCCCGGGCCGGATCGGTATTGATGTAGGACGCGATGGCGTTCAGCGAGTTGTAGATGAAGTGCGGGCTGATCTGGGCGCGCAGGGCGCGCACCTCCGCCTCCATCAGTTGCGCCCGGGATGTGTCCAGTTCCGCCAGTTCCACCTGCGTGGCCAACCAGTCGGCCACTTCATTGGCGGCACGCACCAGGCCGGCCCGGACCGAGGGGGCAAAAACCGCCACCGTGCCCACGGTCTGGCCGTTGACGGGCAGCGGGGACACCAGCAGTTCCCGGCCGCAGTCCTGCAGTCCCAGCGCCCGCAGCGCCGCACCGCGGAATACCCGGGTCCGGCCCGATTCCAGCACCAGCCCGGCTGCGGCCAGCAGGCGTTCCCGCCGCACCGGTGTATCCGTGACCCCGCCGTCCCAGGCCAGGACGGAGAGGGCGTCGGTAATCACCAGTGTGTCGCAGTCCAACAGGTCCCGCAGGTGCCGGATGGCCTTGCGGGCGCCGGACGGGGTGAGTCCGGAGCGCAGATGCGCCGAGGCGAGGGATGCAGTGTGCAGGGTGGCATAGGTGGCCCGCTCGGCGTCGGAGCCCAGGTCCCGCACGGAGCGGCTGAGCCGGAAACCCAGCGCGCCGACCACGGCCACCGTCAGGACGGCAACGGCGCAGACCAGGGCAATGTCGACGGCGGGGCTGAGCATGGCACTTACCCTAGCGGCACGGCGGCCAGCGGACCGTGTCGGACGCGCCCCGGCGTCGTCCGGGGCACCGTTTACCGCACGGAACCCACCGTTCACCGACGCCCGGCGGCCACCGGCAGACGGAAAAGCGCCTGCTGTAGGAAAGTGATGAGCGTCACAGCTTGCACGGCGTCGTGTCCCGGCCTCCGGGCGGGTCCACGCGTGGAGCGTGCCCCCAACAGAGGAGGAACAATGGCTGAAGAGCAGCCGGTTTCACACGCTGCGCACCCGGATCAGGTGGACTTCCGGGAAGTTCAGGACTCACCCGAGTTCCGTGAACTGCGCAAGCGCCAGCGCAGCTTTATTTTCCCGATGGCCGTGGCCTTCCTGGTCTGGTACTTCGCGTATGTACTGCTCGCCGACTATGCCCACGACTTCATGTCCACCCCGGTGATCGGCAACATCAACATCGGCCTGATCCTGGGGCTGCTGCAGTTCGTCAGCACCTTCGGCATCACCATGTGGTACGTCAGCTACGCCAACCGGCGCATGGACCCCATTTCCGCGGGCATCCGCGCCGATCTTGAGGCCAAGGGCGTCAGCCGGCCGGAGGAGACCAAGTGAACAACGTGCAGATTGCCGCCGCGGACATCACGGCCGAATCCATCAAGGACACCGGCCTGCTGAACATGATCATCTTTGGCCTCTTTGTGGCCGTCACCCTGGTGGTTGTGCTCCGCGCCAGCCGCAACAACAAAACGGCCGCTGACTACTACGCTGCCGGCCGGTCCTTCACCGGACCGCAGAACGGCACCGCCATTGCCGGCGACTACCTGTCCGCCGCATCCTTCCTGGGCATTGTCGGCGCCATCGCCGTGAACGGCTACGACGGCTTCCTCTACTCCATCGGGTTCCTGGTCGCCTGGCTGGTGGCCCTGCTCCTGGTGGCCGAAATGCTCCGCAATACCGGCAAGTTCACCATGGCGGACGTGCTGTCCTTCCGGCTTAAGCAGCGCCCCGTCCGGATTGCGGCAGCCATCACCACGCTGGCCGTCTGCTTCTTCTACCTCCTGGCCCAGATGGCCGGCGCAGGCGGACTGGTGTCCCTGCTGATGGGCATTGACGGAAAGCTGGGACAGTCCCTGGTGATCACCGTTGTCGGCGCCCTGATGATCATCTACGTACTGATCGGCGGCATGAAGGGCACCACCTGGGTTCAGATCATCAAGGCCTGCCTGCTGATTGCCGGCGCCGCCGTCATGACTGTCTGGGTCCTGGCGAACCACGGCTTCAACCTTTCCGACCTGCTGGGTGCGGCCGTGGAAACCACCGGCAACCCGGCCATCCTGGATCCGGGACTGCAGTACGGCAAGACGGAAACCTCCAAGCTGGACTTTGTTTCCCTCGGCCTCGCCCTGGTGCTCGGCACCGCCGCCCTGCCGCACGTGCTGATGCGCTTCTATACCGTTCCCACGGCCAAGGAAGCCCGCCGCTCCGTGGTCTGGGCCATCTGGCTGATCGGCCTGTTCTACCTGTTCACCCTGGTCCTGGGCTACGGTGCCGCGGCCATGATCGGCTCCGAAGCCATCAAGGGCGCACCCGGCGGCGTGAACTCGGCAGCACCGCTGCTGGCCTTCGCACTGGGCGGTCCGGTACTGCTGGGACTGATCTCCGCCGTCGCCTTCGCCACCATCCTGGCGGTAGTGGCCGGCCTGACCATCACCGCGGCAGCCTCCTTCGCCCATGACATCTACGCCAATGTCATCCGCAAGGGCCAGGTCAACGCCGACGGCGAGGTCAAGGTGGCCCGCACCACCGTGGTTGTCATCGGCATCATCTCCATCCTGGGCGGTATCGGTGCGCAGGGACAGAACGTGGCATTCCTGGTGGCCCTGGCCTTCGCCGTGGCAGCCAGCGCCAACCTGCCCACCATCATCTACTCCCTGTACTGGCGGAAGTTCTCCACCCAGGGAGCCATCTGGAGCATGTACGGCGGCCTGGGATCCGCGATCCTGCTGATCGCCTTCTCGCCGGTGGTCTCCGGCGCGGAGACGTCCATGATCAAGGGCGCGGACTTCTCATGGTTCCCGCTGAGCAACCCGGGCCTCGTCTCCATCCCGCTGGCCTTCTTCCTGGGCTGGCTGGGCACGGTCCTGGACCGGAACACCGAATCCGCCGCGAAGCAGGCGGAAATGGAGGTCCGGTCCCTGACCGGCGTCGGCGCCGAGAAGGCAGTCGACCACTAAGGCGGTCGGCAACCAGGAACAACACAAAAGAGGCAGGCCCCGTTCCGGCGGGGCCTGCCTCTTTTGTGTTCCGGGCTTTGTTCCGGGCGGTATCGGCAGCCCTGCGGGTGCCGGGGACGGTTACGCTCCGCCCGGCCCGCGCTGCAGCAGGGGAGCGGCACGCAGGGGGATCAGTTCGCCCATGGCCAGGTTGGTGTCACAGCGCTGCACCCCGTCGATGGCCAGGATCAGCTTGTTGATGCGGAACAGGTCCTCGGCGTCGGCCGCCACCACCCGCAGCAGGATGTCCGCGTCCCCGGTGAGGCCGTGGGCTTCGGTGACCTCCGGCAGGTCGGCCAGGTCCGCAGTGATCCGTGCCAGTGCGGGCTGGTGAACATGCACGTGCACAAAGGCCATCAGCGGATACCCCAGCGCGGCGGTGCTGATGCGGCGCTCGAACGGCAGGAATGCACCCTTGCGTTCCAGGCCGGCCAAGCGCGCCTGCACGGTGTTGCGGGAGAGGCCGAGCACGGCGGCCAAGGCCACGGCGGTGCGCTGGGGATCCTCGGCCAAGGCCAGGAGCAGCCTGCGGTCGGTGCTGTCGAGGGGCTGCATAGTGCGCAACGCTAGCACGGCCGATTGCGGGTTTGTAGGGCAGGATGCTCGGTCTTTTCGGGAATGGTTGTGCTGCCTGCCGGGTGTGAGTAGGGTCACACTATCCGGGCAATGGGGCCCGGCGCCGGCTCCGCCACCCCTGGAGCCCAAACACGGAAGGATGCGTATCCAAGTGTCCCTGCATACACCGGTGCGGCACCCGGAGAACTCCGGCAGCTCGCCCTCAGACCCGTACGTCCAGCTGATCACCCCGGACGGCGTACGCGTCCCGGACCCCCTGTACGACCGCTGGGTCAAGGACATCGATGGAGCCCGGCTCCAGGAGCTCTACCTGGACATGTCGGTTATCCGCCGGATCGACACCGAAGCCACCGCACTGCAGCGGCAGGGTGAGCTGGGACTCTGGCCGCCGCTGCTTGGCCAGGAAGCGGCCCAGATCGGTTCCGGACGGGCTCTGCGCCCCTCCGACTTCGTTTTCTCCAGCTACCGCGAAAACGGCGTCGCATACTGCCGCGGCGTGGGCATGGAAGACCTCATGCGCGTCTGGCGCGGCAACGCCGCCGCCGGATGGGATCCGTACAGCGTCAATATGGCGCCCACCCAGGTGATTATCGGGGCACAGGCCCTGCATGCGGCCGGGTACGCCATGGGGATCTCCTATGACGGAGCGGACGACGCCGCCATCAGCTACTTCGGTGACGGCGCCACCAGCCAGGGCGACGTCAACGAGGCCATGGTGTTCGCAGCCAGCTTCAATTCTCCCGTGGTCTTTTTCTGCACCAACAACCAGTGGGCCATTTCCGAGCCGGTCACCCTGCAGGCGCAGGTGCCCATCGCCAACCGTGCTCCCGGATTCGGCATCCCCTCCACCCGTGTGGACGGCAATGACGTGCTGGCCGTTATGGCTGCCACCCGGGAAGCACTGGAACGTGCCCGCTCCGGCAACGGCCCCACCTTCATCGAAGCCGTCACCTACCGGATGGGTCCGCACACCACCGCAGACGATCCCACCCGGTACCGGGACGCCGCCGAACTGGAACAGTGGCGGGACAAGGACCCGCTGGACCGGGTCCGGCTCCTGCTGGAATCCATGGGCCTGTTCGACGCCGGATTCGCCGCCGAAGCCGGCGCGCGGGCCGACGCCGCTGCCGCCGAGCTGCGTGCAGCCTGCCTTGGCATGCCCGACCCGCAGGCCGCGGACGTCTTCGCCCACGTCTATTCCGAACCGCACTCCTGGCTGGAACGCCAGCAGGAACAGTATTCGCGCTACCTGGACGGTTTCGCCGGCAAGGAGGACCGTTCATGAGCACCATGACATTCGGCAAGGCCATCACCGCCGGACTGCGCCGCGCAATGGAAAACGACCCCAAGGTCCTGGTCATGGGGGAGGACGTCGGCAAACTCGGCGGCGTCTTCCGGATCACCGACGGGCTGCAGAAGGACTTTGGGGCGCACCGCGTGGTGGACACCCCGTTGGCCGAGTCCGGGATCATGGGTACCGCCGTCGGCCTGGCCTTCCGCGGCTACCGGCCCGTGGTGGAAATCCAGTTCGACGGGTTCATCTACCCGGCCTTCGACCAGATCGTGTCGCAGGTGGCGAAGATGCACTATCGGACGCGGGGAGCGGTGAACCTGCCGCTGACCATCCGGGTCCCGTTCGGCGGCGGTATCGGCTCGCCGGAACACCACTCGGAATCACCCGAGGCATACTTCACGCACACCTCGGGACTGCGGGTCATCAGCGTTTCCAACCCCCAGGACGCCTACACCATGATCCAGCAGGCCATCGCGTCCAATGACCCGGTGCTGTACTTCGAACCGAAGCGGCGCTACCACGTCAAGGGCGAAGTGGACGAGACCGCCGGGCCGCAGCTGCCCATGGGGGCGGCGCGGGTGGTGACCGAAGGAACCGACGTCACCCTGGTGACCTACGGCCCGCTGGTACCCACCGCACGGGATGCCGCCATCGCCGCCTCTGATGAAGGGGTGTCGGTGGAAGTCATCGACCTGCGTTCGCTGGCGCCGGTGGACTTTGCCACGGTGGAGGCTTCCGTGCGCAAGACCGGCCGGCTGGTGATCACCCACGAGGCGGCCCAGTCCGGCGGGTTGGGCGCAGAGATCGCGGCGAGCATCACCGAACGCTGCTTCGACTACCTGGAGCACGCCCCGGTACGCGTGACGGGCTTCGACATTCCGTATCCGCCGGCCCGGCTGGAGTCGCACCACCTGCCGGACCTGGACCGGATACTGGACGGCGTGGACTGCGTCCTCCGCCGGCCCAGCTCCCTGGCGCCGGTAGCCCGGACCGCTGCGGCGGTGGGCTGATGCTGCGCGAATTCCGTCTCCCCGACCTGGGGGAAGGACTGACCGAGTCCGAAATCGTCAACTGGCACATAGCGGTGGGGGACACCGTGGAGCTGAACCAGGTCATTGCCGAGGTGGAAACCGCCAAGGCCGTGGTGGAACTGCCCTCCCCGTACGCCGGAGTGGTGGCGTGCCTGCACGAACAACCGGGCACGGTGGTGGAGGTCGGTTCACCGATTGTTTCCTTCGACGTGGCCGTAGCCGGCGGCCTGGAGTCGGAGCAGGCGGCAGACGCGCCGGCCAAACGGGAACCGAACCTGGTGGGGTACGGTGCAGAGCCCGATGCCACCGGGCGTCCGGCCCGACGGCGGCGTGCGGTGCCCGTTGCCGCGGCACCCGCCGCGGCACCAGCCTCCGCGCCGTCAGAAGGGCAGGAACGCCCGCGGTCCACCCCTCCGGTCCGCAAGCTGGCCCGGGACCTGGGCGTCGATCTGGCCGCATTGCGGGGGACCGGCCCCGACGGGCTCGTGGTCCGTGCCGACGTCGTGCGTGCCGCCTCCCCGGCAGCCGCGCCGGAAGCCCTGGTCCCCCCCGCCCCGGCGCAGCAGGGGCGGGAGGAACGGATCCGAATCTCGGGGGTGCGGAAGCATACTGCGGCGGCCATGGTGGCCAGCGCGTTCACCGCACCGCACGCCACGGTGTTCCTGACCGTGGATGTCACGCCCACCATGGATCTGCTCGCCCGGCTCCGGACCCAGCCGGCATCTGAAGGGGTGAAGCTCTCCCCTCTGACCATGGCCGCGAAGGCAGTGTGCCTTGCGCTGAAGCGGTTCCCGTCGCTGAACTCCCGCTGGGACGGGGAGGCGGGGGAAATCGTCCGCTACAACTACGTGAACCTCGGCATTGCCGCGGCCACCCCGCGCGGGCTGACGGTGCCCAACATCAAGGACGCCCAGGACTTGAGCCTGCACGGACTCGCCGCCGCGGTCACAGCCCTGGCACGCACCGCGAGGGAGGGGAAAACCCCGCCGGCGGACCTGTCCGGCGGCACCATTTCCATTTCCAATGTGGGGGTCTTCGGCGTCGATACCGGCACACCCATCCTGAATCCCGGGGAAGCCGCCATCCTGGCCCTCGGTGCCGTCCGGCGCCAGCCCTGGGAGTACAACGGCGCCATTGCGCTGCGTTCGGTGACCACGCTGAGCCTGTCCTTCGACCACCGGCTGGTGGACGGGGAACAGGGGGCGGGGTTCCTGGCAGAGGTGGGCGCGGTGCTCGCCGAGCCTGCCCTCGCGCTGGCGATGGGCTGAACTGGCGGTGGGCTGAACGGACGGCAGTGACGACGAAAGGGGCCCGGGCCGGAGAATCTCCGGCCCGGGCCCCTTCGGGTTCAAGCGGGTGCTGGCTTAGTTCAGCTCCAGCTCAAGTTCCTTCACCACGGCGCCCCGGGCATTGGCGAAGCCCTGGGTTTCGCCGATGATCTTGAAACCGTACTTCTCGAGGATGCGGATTGAACTGGCGTTGTCCGCTACAGCCCGGGCACGCACGGGACGGTCCGTGAACTCCTCAAGGAACAGCCCGACGGCGGCGGTGGTGATGCCCTGGCCCCAGCGGGCCTTGTCGATCCAGTAGCTGATTTCGGGGACCTCGCCGTCGCTGTAGGCCAGGATGCTGCCCACCACCTCGCCGTCGGAGACGATGGTGCGCACGGTGACGCTCTCGTCGTTGAGGATGCTCTGCCAGTGATGGTCAAAGACGCCGCGGTCCGAGGGGTTCTTGGCGGTGAAGGCCGCCATATGGTTGGCACTCGGATCCAGCTGGTGGGAGAAGAACTCCTCCAGATCGGCGGGAACTACGGCACGAAGCTCAATCACAGCAGGTCTTTCTGCTCGGGGTTTTGGGGTTCTGCTACTTGGAACACTGGCTGCTGGTACGCAGGTTACTGGGCGTTAAGGGCTGCCCACGCCATTCTATCGAGCAGGGCGCGCAGCCTTGCCGTCTCGCGGGCGCTCTTGCGTCCGTGCATGGAGTGGGAGGTGGAGTTGATCAGGCCGAACACGCCCTGGGCACGGTGCCGCAGCAGCGGAAGGTCGGAGCCGGGGTGCAGCGCGGACAGCGCATCCACCCACACCTCGACGTACTGGCGCTGCAGGGAACGCACCCGGCGTTCGTCGTCTTCGGGCAGGCTGCCGAGATCCCGGTCCTGGACCCGGATCACGTCCGCCTGGCGCAGGGCAAAGTCCACCTGGAACTCCACCAGCCCGCGCAGGGCGATCTCCGGGGTGGCGGATTCCGCCACCACCGCCTTCCCGCCCTCGAGCAGGTCCTGGCTGACTCCCACCAGCAGGGCGGAGAGCACGGCGGGCTTGCCGCTGAAGTGCCGGTACACCGCCGGGCCGCTGACCCCCGCGGCGGCGCCGAGCTCCTCAATGGACACTCCGTTGTAGCCGCGCTCGGCAAAAAGCGCCGCCGCGGCGTCGAGCATCGCGGCGCGCCGGGACGCTTTGGCAAGGCTGCGTCCGGTCATCCGGACCGCATCATTGGCTGCATTGTCTTTAGCCGTGTCCATTCCCACCCCTTCTGATTGGACAGCGCATTATCCCCATTGTGGTGGACAGGTCAGTTAATAACCAATAACCTGACTTGGGTTAGGGGTCATTAACTCGGGTTTCGACCGGTTAGCCCCTCGGCAGGAGGACGTCAATGGAGACACTGAAATCCGGGCTCGACACGGCTGCGGCCGGTTTTGCGCTGAACACGGCTGCACAGCAGGCGCTGGCGGACGAACTGCGCCAAAGGCTGGCTGCAGCGGCTGCCGGCGGCCCGCAGCGCTCGCGTGAGCGGCACACCGCCCGCGGCAAGCTGCTGCCCCGGGAGCGCGTGACCCGGCTGCTTGACGAGAGCAGCCCGTTCCTGGAAGTCGCCCCGCTGGCTGCCGAAGGCATGTACGACGGCGAGTGCCCGGGAGCGGGCCTGATTGCCGGCATCGGCCTGGTCCACGGCCGGCAGGTGATGGTCCTGTCCAACGACGCCACGGTCAAGGGCGGCACCTACTATCCGATGACCGTCAAGAAGCACCTGCGGGCGCAGGAGATAGCGCTGGAGAACCGGCTGCCCTGCATTTACCTGGTGGATTCCGGCGGCGCGTTCCTGCCCCGCCAGGACGAGGTGTTCCCGGACCGCGAGCACTTCGGCCGGATCTTCTTCAACCAGGCGCAGATGTCCGCCCGCAAGATCCCGCAGATCGCCGCCGTGCTGGGGTCCTGCACCGCCGGCGGCGCGTACGTGCCCGCCATGAGCGATGAAACCGTGATCGTGCGGAACCAGGGCACGATCTTCCTGGGCGGCCCGCCGCTGGTCAAGGCCGCCATCGGAGAGGTCGTGACTGCGGAGGAACTGGGCGGCGGCGACGTGCATTCACGCACCAGCGGAGTTACAGACCACCTGGCCGAAAACGATGCCCACGCCCTGGAGATCGTGCGCAGCATCGTGGAGACCTTCCCCCGGCAGGAACCGGCCTGGGAGATTGCCGAAAGCCGCCCGCCGGCCGAGGACCCGGCCGAACTCTACGGCGTGGTCCCCACGGACCTGCAGACCCCCTACGACGTCCGCGAACTCATTGCCCGCTTGGTGGATGCCAGCGAATTCCACGAGTTCAAGAAGGAATACGGCACCACGCTGGTTACCGGCTTTGCCCGGCTGCACGGCCACCGGATCGGCATTGTGGCCAACAACGGGGTCCTGTTCAGCGAATCCGCGCTCAAGGGCGCCCACTTCATCGAGCTGTGCGACCAGCGCGGGATTCCCCTGGTGTTCCTGCAGAACATCTCCGGGTTTATGGTCGGCCGGGACTATGAGGCCGGCGGCATTGCCAAGAACGGCGCCAAGATGGTCACCGCCGTCGCCACTGCCCGTGTGCCCAAGCTGACCGTGGTGGTGGGCGGATCCTTCGGGGCCGGCAACTATTCCATGTGCGGGCGGGCCTATTCACCGCGCTTTATGTGGATGTGGCCGGCCGCCCGGATTTCGGTCATGGGCGGCGCCCAGGCCTCCTCGGTCCTGGCAACGGTGAAGCGCGACCAGCTCGAAGGCCGCGGCGAGCAGTGGCCGGCCGCGGACGAGGAAGCCTTCAAGGCACCCATCCGGGAAACCTATGAGACCCAGGGCAGCCCGTACTATTCCACCGCACGGCTGTGGGATGACGGCATCATCGACCCCCTCGATACCCGCACCGTCCTGGGCCTGGCCCTGGATGTCTGCGCCAACGCACCCCTGCCGGAGACCTCCTTCGGCCTGTTCCGGATGTGAGCCCCATGAAGCCGAACAACACACCAACAGCCGCCCCGCTGTTCGACACCGTCCTGGTGGCCAACCGCGGGGAGATCGCCTGCCGGGTCATCCGCACGCTGCGCAGCCTGGGCATCCGGTCCGTAGCGGTCTACAGCGACGACGACGCCGGGGCCCGCCACGTCCGGGAGGCCGACACAGCGGTACGGCTGGGCCCGGCACCGGCCCGGCAGAGCTACCTCTCCGTGGAGGCCGTACTGGCGGCCTGCCGGAGCACCGGAGCCCAGGCCGTGCACCCGGGATACGGGTTCCTCAGCGAGAATGTCGAATTCGCCCGGGCCCTTTCCGACGCCGGCATCACGTTCATCGGCCCCGGGATAACCTCCCTGGACCTGATGGGGGACAAAATCCGCGCCAAGAACCACGTGCAGGGCCACGGGGTGCCCGTGGTGCCCGGCATCGCGGAGCCCGGACTCGACGATGAGCGGCTGGTGGCGGCTGCCGCCGACGTCGGGTATCCCATCCTGATCAAACCCTCCGCCGGGGGCGGCGGCAAAGGCATGCAGGCCGTACAGCGGCCCGAAGACCTGCCCGCTGCGCTGCAGACGGCACGGCGGGTGGCAGCCTCCGCATTCGGGGACGACACCCTGTTCCTGGAACGGCTGGTGTCCTCACCCCGGCACATCGAGGTGCAGATCCTCGCGGATACCCACGGAAACGTGGTCCACCTGGGGGAGCGGGAATGTTCCCTGCAGCGCCGGCACCAGAAGGTGATCGAGGAAGCACCCTCGGTGCTGCTGGATACCGCTACCCGGGAACGGATCGGTGAAGCAGCCTGCAACGCCGCCCGGTCCGTCGACTACACCGGTGCCGGCACCGTGGAGTTCCTGGTCTCCGATGCCGCCCCGGACGAGTTCTTCTTTATGGAAATGAACACCCGCCTGCAGGTGGAACACCCCGTCACGGAAATGGTCACGGGCGTGGACCTGGTGGCCGAACAGGTGCGCATTGCGGCCGGCCATCCGCTCTCCTTCAAACAGGAGGACGTGCTGCTGGACGGGCATGCCGTCGAGGCCCGCATCTACGCGGAGGACCCGCAGCAGGACTTCCTGCCCACCTCCGGTTCGGTGCAGTGGCTGCACGAGCCCGCGGGGGACGGGGTCCGCGTGGATTCCTCCCTCCAGGCCGGACTGGCCGTGTCCTCCAGCTATGACCCGATGCTGGCCAAGGTGATTGCCTGGGGCCCGGACCGCGCCACCGCGCTCGCCCGGCTGGACGCGGCGCTCGCCGGGACCACGGTGCTGGGCATCGGCACCAACGTGGAGTACCTGCGCCTGCTGCTCGCGGACCCGGATGTCCGGGCCGGACGGCTGGACACCACTTTGATTGAGCGGCGCCTGCCCGCCCTGCGGTTCCGGAGTCCGTCGGACGCCGACCTCGCGGCCGCCGCGCTGGTCTACCTGCGGCAGCTGGCCGGGACCGGCTCGCCCTGGCGCAGTGCCGACGGCTGGCGCGTGGGTACGGGGGCTACCGGGGCGGGAGCGCCGCTGCCCCTGGTGTTCGCCGCCCCGGCCCCGGGAGCGGACGACGTCGTCGTGACCGTTACCGGCCGTGCGGACGGCGCCGCGGTGCGGATCGGTGACGGCCCGACCGTCGCTGCCGCGCTGCAGCCTGCGGCCGGGTCCGAAGCCGGCACTGTGCGGCTCAGCCTGGGCGGGGTCCTGCATACCTTTACCGCAGCTGCCGAACCGGAGACGGACGCCCTCTGGCTGGCCGGGAACAGCGCCGACGGTCCGTACACCGTGCGGCTGCGGATCCGGAGCCGGCGCGAGCAGCTGGACCGGCAGCTCGCCGCTGCCGGGCGGGAAGCAGGGACCGCCGATCCGGTGGTGCGCTCGCCGATGCCCGGCACGGTGGTGGCAGTAGCCGTGGCGGACGGCGACCGGGTGGCTGCCGGCGACCCGCTGCTGAGCGTGGAGGCCATGAAGATGGAACACCAGCTGCGTGCCCCGGTGGCCGGGACCGTCAGCCTCGGGCTGCGTCCCGGCGACCTGGTGAAAGCCGACCAGGTGCTGGCCACCGTCACCCCCGACATCGACCTTTCAGAACCCGACCCCACAGATCCCGACCCCAGCGGTTCCACCACCGGTATCCCGGCCCCCGCCGGTTCCGATTCCACTGAAGGAGCAGACCATGCCCGACTTTGAGCTCAGCGAGGAATACCAGGACCTGTCCGACACGGTGCGGGACTTCGCCGACGAGGTCATTGCCCCCGTCTCGGCGCAGCACGACGCCGAACACAGCTTCCCGTACAAGATCGTGGCGCAGATGGGGGAGATGGGACTGTTCGGGCTTCCCTTCCCGGAGCAGTACGGCGGCATGGACGGCGACTACTTCGCCCTGGCCCTGGCACTGGAACAGATTGCCAGGGTAGACCAGTCCGTGGCCATCACCCTGGAAGCGGGAGTGTCCCTGGGGGCCATGCCCATTTACCGGTTCGGCAACGAAGAGCAGAAGCAGCAGTGGCTGCCCATGCTGGCCAGCGGAGAGGCGCTCGCGGGCTTCGGCCTGACGGAGCGGGAAGCAGGCTCCGATGCCGGCGGCACCAAGACCACCGCCCGGCTCGAGGACGGGCAGTGGGTGATCAACGGCAGCAAGGAATTCATCACCAACTCCGGCACCGACATCACCCGGCTGGTCACCGTCACCGCCGTGACGGATACGGTGACGGAACCGGACGGCTCGGTCCGCAAGATGATCTCCACCATCCTCGTGCCCGCCGGGACTCCCGGCTTCACCGCGGAAAAACCGTACAACAAGGTGGGATGGAACGCGTCGGACACGCATCCGCTGACCTTCACCGACGTCCGCGTGCCCGAAGCGAACCTGCTGGGCACACGGGGGCGCGGCTTCGCCAACTTCCTGCAGATCCTGGACGAGGGACGCATCGCCATTGCCGCCCTGGCCACCGGAGCGGCGCAGGGCTGCGTGGATGAGTCCCTGCGGTACGCGAAGGAACGGTCCGCGTTCGGCGCCGCCATCGGCACCTACCAGTCCATCTCGTTCAAGATCGCCCGGATGCAGTCCCGCGCGCACACCGCGCGGCTGGCCTATTACGACGCCGCGGCCCGGATGCTTGCCGGCCGCCCGTTCAAGACGCAGGCGGCCATGGCCAAGATGATCGCCGGCGAGGCGGCCATGGACAATGCCCGCGACGCCACCCAGATCTTCGGCGGCTACGGCTTTATGAACGAGTTCCCCGTGGCGCGGCACTACCGTGACTCCAAGATCCTGGAAATCGGTGAGGGCACTACTGAGGTGCAGCTGATGCTGATTGCCCGCAGTATGGGCCTGTAACCATGGCTTTCGCCAGCCATCACCACCGCCACGGAACCGAGCAGGAACGGATGAAGCCATGATCAACAAGGTGTACCCCAGCGCGGCGGCCGCCGTCGCCGACATCCCGGACGGTTCGTCCCTGGCCGTGGGCGGCTTCGGACTGTGCGGGATTCCGGTGGCCCTGATCGACGCGCTGCATGCGCAGGGGACCACGGACCTGGAGACGGTGAGCAACAACTGCGGCGTGGATGACTGGGGGCTCGGCCGGCTGCTGGCCGACCACCGGATCCGCCGCACCATCAGCTCCTATGTGGGCGAGAACAAGGAATTCGCCCGCCAGTTCCTCTCCGGGGAGCTGGAAGTGGTCCTGACCCCGCAGGGCACCCTTGCGGAGAAGCTGCGGGCCGGCGGCGCGGGCATTCCGGCCTTCTACACCCCCGCGGGGGTGGGCACCCAGGTGTCCGAGGGCGGCCTGCCGCAGAAGTACGACGCCGAGGGGTCGGTGGCCGTAGCCTCCGAGCCCAAGGAGGTTCGCAGCTTCAACGGCGCCGAGTACGTGCTGGAGGAATCCCTCACCCCGGACTTCGCCCTGGTGCATGCCGCCAAGGGGGACCGGCACGGCAACCTGGTTTTCCACGCCACCGCCATGAACTTCAATCCGCTCTGTGCCACGGCCGGCCGCATCACCATTGCCGAGGTGGAGGAACTGGTGGAGCCGGGCGAACTGGATCCCGGGCAGGTCCACGTCCCGGGTATCTTTGTCCAGCGCGTGGTGCTGGCCCCCGACGTCGAAAAGCGGATTGAGAAGCGCACCGTGAGCGCCCCGGCTCCGGGTGCCGCAGCGAACAGCAAGGAGGCCTGAAATGGCACTGACCCGGCATGAACTGGCCGCCCGCGTGGCCCGCGAGCTGCACGACGGCGAATACGTGAACCTGGGCATCGGCATGCCCACACTGATTCCCAACTACATCCCCGCCGGCGTGGAAGTGGTGCTGCACTCCGAGAACGGAATCCTCGGCGTCGGGCCGTACCCGGCCGAAGACCAGCTGGACCCGGACCTGATCAACGCGGGGAAGGAAACGGTCACGGTGAACAGCGGTGCCTCCTTCTTCGACTCCGGCGCCTCCTTCGGCATGGTGCGCGGCGGGCACGTTGACGTGGCCGTGCTCGGCGCCATGGAAGTGGCCGCCAACGGAGACCTGGCCAACTGGATGGTTCCGGGCAAGATGGTCAAGGGGATGGGCGGTGCCATGGACCTGGTGTTCGGCGCCAAGCGGGTCATCGTGATGATGGAACACCTGGACCGGGCCGGGCGGCCCAAGATCGTGTCCGAATGCTCCCTGCCGCTGACCGGGAAGGGCTGCGTGGACTTGATCGTCACCGATCTGGCCGTGATCGAAGTGGGTCCGGAGGGGCTGGTCCTGCGCGAGACCGCTCCCGGCGTCACCGTGGACGAGGTCCTGGCCGGCACCGGCGCCCCGCTGGAGGTGTCCCTTGACGTATGAGGAGCCGGACGCCGGTACCGAAAAAACCGCCATGGCGCCACGAGTGGTTGAACAGCGGGGCCTCTGGTACGAGGAATTCGAACCGGGAACCGTTTACCGCCACCGGCCGGGACGCACCGTGACCGAGGCGGACAACGTCCTGTTCACCACCCTGACCATGAACACCCAAGGCCTGCACCTGGATGCCGCCTACAGTGCGGGCCAGCCGTTCGGGCAGCGGCTGGTGAATTCCATGTTCACCCTGGCGACCATGGTGGGCCAGTCGGTGGGGCAGCTGACGCAGGGCACCCTGGTGGCGCAGCTGGGGTTGGGGGAGATCAGCTTCCCGCACCCGCTCTTCCACGGCGACACCCTTTACACCGAAACGGAAGTGGTCGATAAGAGACCCTCCTCCTCCCGGCCCGGCCAGGGGATTGTCACACTCGCCCACACCGGAAAGAACCAAAACGGTGACGTTGTCGGCCGGTGCACCCGTACCGCCCTGATGTGGACCGCCGGGGGATACGCCGCGCAGGAACAGTCCGTCGGGGCGCGATAGGTTGGAAGGCGCCGCTGTGACGGCAACCGCACCAAGGACCAGGACCGCCAACCACTAGGAGCCCAGCCAATGACCACCTTCCCCATGGGACCCGCACTGCTGTTCTGCCCGGGGGACCGGCCGGACCGGCTGGCCAAGGCCGCCGAGCGGGCGGACGCCGTCATCCTCGACCTGGAAGACGCCGTCGCGCCCCGCGACAAGGACGCGGCCCGGAAGAACCTGCGGGAAGCTGATCTCGACCCGGCGCGCACCATCGTCCGGGTCAATCCGCTGGGCACCGACGACTTCGGCCTGGATCTGGCCGCACTGCAGGAAACGCCCTACCGAACGGTGATGCTGGCCAAGGCCGAAGACGCCGCCGCCATTGAGCAGGCGCTCGCCGGGTACTCCGTGGTGGCCCTGCTGGAAACGGCTTTGGGCGTGGTGCGGGCGGCGGAGATCGCCGCTGCCCCCAACGTCGCCGCCCTGATGTGGGGAGCCGAGGACCTGCTGGCCTCCCTCGGCGGGGAATCCAGCCGCCGCGACGACGGCTCCTACCGCAGCGTGGCGGTGCAGGCCCGGTCCACCGTGCTGCTGGCGGCCGGAGCCTTCGGCAAGGGAGCCATCGACTCCATCTACGGCAACATTCCGGACATCGCCGGGCTGGAGCAGGAAGCACGTGACGCCGTCGCCTCCGGGTTCGCGGCCAAGGCCTGCATCCATCCCGGCCAGGTCGCGGCCGTGCGGGCGGCCTATGCACCGGACCCGGCGGACATCACCTATGCGGAGCAGGTCCTGGCCGAGGCCAAAAACCACGGGGGAGTGTTTAACTTCCGCGGCCAAATGATCGACGGGCCGCTGCTGAAGCAGGCCGAACAGACCCTGCGCCGCGCCGGAGCATAGCCCCGCAGGGGCCGGGCTGTAGGCTCATCGCCATGTCCCTTGGCCGTGCGTTCAATGCCCTGTGGGGTGCGAATGCCGCGTCGAACCTCGCGGACGGGCTGGCTTTCGTGTCGATGCCGCTGCTGGCCGCATCCCTGACGGACGACCCGCGGTGGGTTGCCGGGCTCGCCACGGTCTATGCACTTGTACGGCTGGTCGCAGCCCTGCCCGTCGGGCTGTGGGTGGACCGGGCCGACCGCCGCCTCGTGCTCGTGTCAGCCAATCTGCTGCGGGGCACAGCGGTGGCCGCCCTTGGGCTGTGTGTCCACTTCGGAATCGGCGGACTGCTTCTGGTGTATGCCGCGTTCGCTGTCATCGGAACCCTTGAAAGCGCTGCTGACAACGCCGCGGTCTCCCTCGTCCCCGGCGTCGTAGGCCCTGGGGATCTGGACCGGGCGAACAGCCGGATCTGGGCGTCGCAGCTTGTCGCGGATGAATTCGCCGGGCCGCCTTTGGGCGGGCTTCTCTTTGCCGTGGCCGCATCGGCACCCGTCTTTGCGATGGGCGGGTTGTGGGCCGTGGCAGGGTCGCTCGCCTTGGCCCTGCCGCCGCGCGCTGCCCGGGACCGAACTGCCGCCCCGGACCGTACTGCCGCCCGGGACCGTACTGCCGTACCCGGCACCTCGGTATGGCGGGACGCCATGGCCGGGGCGCACTGGCTGGCGCGGCACCGGCTGATCGGCGGTCTCGCGCTGATAGGCGCCCTAGCCGGCACCGGCTACATGCTGGCCTTCTCCATTCTGGTGCTGTTTGCGCAGCAGCAACTGGGCGTCGACAGCGCCGGGTACGGCATTATCCTCGCCGTGTCAGCCGCCGGCGGCCTGATCGCCTCGTATGCAACGCCCCGTATCAGTACACGCTTCGGCTACCGCTGGACCATTGCCGCCGCCCTCACAACCGGGGCCGGGTCCCTCCTCGTCCTTGCCATCACGCACAACGCCCCAGCGGCAGCACTGCTTCTGGCTGCCTACATATTCCACGCTGTTGTATGGGGGATCTGCGCAACGTCACTGAGGCAGCACCTGGTTCCGGACGAACTCCGCGGGCGCGTCAATGCCGCATCGCGCGTACTGGGGCTGCTGGGGCTGGCCCTTGGGTCCGCGGCCGGCGGAGCTCTTGCCATGGTCAACGTTGCCCTGCCGGTAGCGGCGGGCGGGATCGTTTTCCTCATCTGTGCAGCGGCGGCCGTGTACCTGCTCCGCGATGCCGGAGCAGTCGGGCGGCCGGAACAGTGCAGCGGCCGGACCGGCACCGCCCCGGCCGGGCAGGGGACCGAAAGCGCCTGACCGGATCTGCTGCATCACCGTGGCGCCCGCTACGCTGTCACCATGCGCATTGTCATAGCTGGAGCCCACGGAAGAATCGCACGCGAGCTGGGACGCCTCCTGGCAGCGGACGGCCATGATGTGGCCGGCCTGATCCGCAACCCGGATCATGCTGCGGACCTGGAGAGCGACGGCGTGGCCCCCGTTGTCCTCGACCTGGAGAACAGCACCCTGGAAGACGTGGTGCAGGTGCTCACCGGAGCGGACGCGGCGGTGTTCGCCGCCGGCGCCGGCCCGGGCAGCGGTGCCGCCCGCAAGGACACCGTGGACCGCGCGGCAGCGGTGCTGCTGGCCGAAGCC
>NZ_JBNHFG010000036.1:0-25027 GCF_059090025.1 Arthrobacter sp. Y3224198 | reverse complement strand
CGATTCAACCAATCAAAATAATTGGTATCAATAAACTTGGCACACTATTGAGTTCTCAAACAACAGACGCAATCCGAAAATACTCGGGAAAACAATGCTTTCCTTTTCTTCTTCGCTGCGCCCAACATCAACCCGAACCATTCCTGCGGCCCAAAGGCGCACCAGAAAGACTCTGATTTTTGAAGGGGTTTGGCCGCCATGCTCGGGCGCTTATTTCAGCGTCCCTGCCGCGGCGACTTAGAAGACTTTACACAGGTTCCGCCCCGGTTGCAACTCGGATCCGAGGTGACCCCGGACACCCTCTTTTGGATCCTTTCGGGGGCCGCTATGGCTGCTGTCGAGGCTTGCTAACTGGGCCCTGTACAACGCCTGCCCCGTTCCGGGGTCCTCCGGACACTTATAGGGATCTTCAGAGCGGCCATTGGCTAGACAGCAGTGAGGACGAAGATCCATTCCCGCGACGCCGGGCCAATTGCCTGTCGATCCCAGCCTCCCCAAACATGAGCGGCATGAAGACCTGCATCCTTTATCCCTTCGAGCACATCATCCCAAGGCGGGAAACGTAGCGTTTCACTTGTGGCCCAGTTCCTGTCGCCGGCGCTCCAGTGATCCACGTGCGTAATGAGGTCCCCGTCCTGCAGGATTTCCCCACGTACAGTTCCCCACCCGGTGTCACGCGGAGCCTCGTCAGCCCAATCACGCCATTCCTCAACGGCGGCGTTGCGAATCTCGAAGGCAACGTGACCACCGGGGCACAGCGCCCGCCGCGCTTGAAGCAGTACGTCCACCCAAGCGGATTGATCGAGGAAGTACTGGGCGACATGGCCGGTCATCAGGATCAGATTGGCGCACTCGTCCTCCAGATCAACTGCCGTTCCCTGAATCCAGGTGATATCCGAAGCATGCGGCTGTGATTTAGCGAGAGAGAGCATTGTCGCCTGTGGCTCAACACCTATTGCCTGGTGACCCTGTTCCATGAGGCGACTGCATAGAAGGCCGGTTCCTGCGCCGATGTCCGCGACAACCTGTGCCTGTAGCTCTCGAGCCAGCGCGAGGTAGAACGGGATATCAGGGCGGCACGCATGGTCGGCGTCGTAATGAGCTGCGAGCTGTTGTGTGGCGTAGTAGTTGCCATAGGGCTCGTGCATGTTCAGGCTCCTGACGGAATGCGGCGTAACTGCAAGGGGTGGTGGATCGTCAGAGTCCACCCTCGTCGAAATCTACCAAGCTGCCCTTGCAGCGCTAACGACTGCCGAACAGGCCCCTGGCAGCTCCGACCAAAGCACCGGAAATTTCGGGTAGACTTGTTGGCGGCCCCTCATGTGGTGTCATCCTGTGAACTCCCCCAGGACCGGAAGGTAGCAAGGGTAAGCGGGCTCTGGCAGGTGCATGGGGGGTCTTTAATTTTCCCCGGAGAGCGGTTCGTCACCGCACGGGGCGCCGGAGTGAAAACCGTCAGTGCCAACCGATAGGCTTCTATCTGTGAGTACAGCCCTTTACCGCCGCTACCGTCCCGAGAGTTTCGCGGATGTGATCGGCCAGGAGCACGTCACGGAGCCGCTGATGGCGGCCCTGCAAAAGAACCGCGTCAACCACGCCTACCTCTTTTCCGGTCCCCGTGGTTGCGGCAAAACAACCTCCGCGCGCATTCTGGCGCGCTGCCTGAACTGCGCCGAAGGCCCCACTCCGGTCCCCTGCGGCAAGTGCGACAGCTGTATTGAACTTGCCCGCGACGGTTCGGGCAGCCTGGACGTCATCGAGATCGACGCCGCCAGCCACGGCGGCGTGGACGACGCCCGCGACCTCCGCGAACGGGCCACTTTCGCCCCGGTGCGGGACCGCTACAAGATCTTCATCATTGACGAGGCCCACATGGTCACGTCCGCCGGCTTCAACGCGCTCCTGAAGATTGTCGAAGAGCCGCCGGAACACATTAAGTTCATCTTTGCCACCACGGAGCCGGACAAGGTGATCGGGACCATCCGTTCCCGCACCCATCACTATCCCTTCCGACTGGTCCCGCCGGAACCGCTGCTGGCCTACCTGGAAAAGCTGTGCTCCCAGGAGAATGTAGCCGTGGCCCCGGGTGTCCTGTCCCTGGTGATCCGTGCGGGCGGCGGTTCCGTCCGTGACACGCTTTCCGTCCTCGATCAGCTCATGGCCGGGGCCGGCCCTGACGGACTGGATTACGAGCTCGCAGTTTCCCTCCTGGGCTACACCCCGGTGTCCCTGCTCGACGACGTCGTCGACGCCGTTGCTGCCGCCGACGCCGCTACGGTGTTCCGCGCGGTGGACCGCGTCATCCAGACCGGGCAGGACCCGCGCCGGTTTGTTGAAGACCTGCTGGAGCGCTTCCGTGACCTGATCATCGTTAATGCCATGCCGGACAGCGCAGCCGCAGTGCTCCGCGGCATGCCGGAAGACCAGATCAGCCGGATGCAGACCCAGGCTGCCCAGATGGGCGGGAGCGAACTGTCCCGCGCGGCGGACATCACCAACACGGCACTGACCGAAATGACCGGTGCCACGTCGCCGCGCCTGCACCTGGAACTGCTGTGTGCGCGGATCCTGCTGCCCGCCGCCGACCAGACCGAACGCGGAACCGCAGCCCGGGTGGACCGGTTGGAACGGCGCCTGAGCTACGCCGGTGATCCCACCGAGGCCATGGGCCGCGCCGCTGCAGCCGCTTCGCCGGTGAACACCATTCCGGCCGCCGCACCTACGGCGTCACAGTCCGCCGCGTCGGCACCCGCCGTGGATGAAGCACCGTCCTCACCCCGAGGGATCGATTTCGCCAACACTCCCTCGCCGGAAGAAGCAACTGCGCCCGCACAGTCCGGAACGGACTCGTCGCCGGCGGAGAACACCCCCGCCGCAGCCGGCAGTTCCCTGGACTGGGGCGGCACCTGGTCCACTCCCGTGGACACTCCCGCCCGGCCGGCTTCTTCGGCCACTCCGCCCCCCGGTACCCCGGCTCCCGATGCCCAAGGTTCCCACCATCAGGGTTCCGGCGCTCCGGCTGCCGTCGGCGGACATGGCCCGCAGGCATCCCGCCCGGGCGCTTCGCAGCAGCCCGCACCACAGTCCGGTCCATCCGCCCCGCAGGAGACCGGTCCCGCTGCACCGGCTGCGCGCCCCGCACAGGCACCCGGCCAAGCAGCACCGTCCGGCGGCGGCGGACAAATTGAGATGATCCGCCGCGCATGGCCGGAAATCATGGATGCCCTGACCAGCATCCGCCGCGCCACCTGGCTGAACGTCAGCAAGAACTCCAGCCCCCGGTCCTTTGACGGCAAGGTACTGGAACTGGCGTTCTCCAACCCCGGCGCCGCCACCAACTTCAACCGCCCCGACCATTTGGAGAACCTGCGCAAGGCCATCCACCAGGTCCTGGCGCTGGACTGCCAGATCAATCCGATCCATGACAGCTCGGCGTCAGCGGGTGAGTCGGGCCCAAAAGCCGATAGCCGGCGCGCGCCGGCATCCGCACCCGCCGCATCCGTACCGGGAACGGCCGCTCTGGCTCACGGTTCAGCTACCGCACCGGATCGGACCGCTAACGGTCAGGGTCCGTCCGCTCTCGCACAGGGTCCGTCCGCTCAGGGGCCGGCTCCCGCTGGATCTGCGCCGATCGCCGGCCCTCGAGGCGTCGCTCCGGCAGGTGACAAGCCCTTGGGTTCCCCCGGGGCAGCGTCTGCCGCACCCGGGGCAGCTGCTGCTCGCCAGGGTGGCGTAGCCTGGCCGCTTGCTGCTGCCGCTGTTGCACCTTCAACCCGCGCAGAGGTTCCCGCCCAGCAGGCCCATCACGGTTCCGTCCCTGCCCCGACAACGCCTGCGCGATCTGCCAATGCGACGGCGGCACACGGGGCACCCAGCGGCGCCCCCGGAAGCACCAGCAACGGTGTTCCGGACAATGCGCCGGCACAGGGCGGCGCCCCGACGCCTGTGGGTGACGCCGCCGAAGCGCCAACGCAGTCTGCCCCCGGAAATGAAGCACCGGCTGCGCCCGTGAATGCAGCGTCGGCCGCTCTTCGGCGCCGCGCAGGGGGCGCCACGGCAGCCACCGGTAATGGCCGCAGCAACCGCACCGGCGGACGCGGAGCTGGAACCGGACGCCGGGACGAGGGCCCGTCTGACGAGCCGTGGCCCGATGAACCCTCGGATCCGTATAACGATGCCCCGGAAAGCAATGCCTGGGAGACAGCCGAAGCTCCTGCCGACGTTTACTCCGGTGGCCACCTCTCCGACTCGGAGTGGGCGACCACCAACTGGGCCGGCACCGGATCCACCACCCGTCCGGGCGGTTCTGCTCCGGCTGCAGCGGGAACCGGGCAGGGAACCGCCGGACCGGCAGTCTCAACCGCCACCCGGCCCGGGGCAGCGCCTGGTTCAGCGGCGCCGGCGGCACGGACGTCCGCTCCGGCGGCGGCTCCTGTTTCGTCTTCACCGTCGGCCGGTGCCCCCAACCAGCCGCTGAGCCGCTACCAAAAGCTGCTCAACGAAGCTGCCCAACGCGGCGGCGGAGCACCCGTCAGGGGGAGCCGGCCAGTAGACTCGGCATACGTCGAAGACGTTCCCAGCGCAGACGACATCACGCTGGAGGACTCGGGACTGGTGGGCCGCAAGGCGATCGAGAGGATCCTCGGCGGCCGCCTGATCGAAGAACGCAGCCTCGACGGCCGCTAGCCGGGGCACACTGCCGGCCGGCCCGGGAGGCCTATCGGTAATTTCCCGGGCTGAACGGCCGGGGCAACGGCCCCGGCGCCGGGCCGCAGCATCAGGCACGGTTCCGTGGCAGCCACTCCGGCAGCGCGGCGGACCGGCCACCAGACAGCAAACACTTACGCAACAAACGCAGTTCAACCCAGCAGAGAAGGTTACGTGTACGAAGGTGCGGTTCAGGAACTCATCGATGAACTAGGCCGCCTGCCCGGCGTGGGGCCCAAGTCCGCCCAGCGCATTGCGTTCCACATCCTCGAATCCGATCCCGATGACATGAAGAAGCTGGCCACGGCCATCGTCACGGTCAAGGACCGGGTGAAGTTCTGCAGCATCTGCGGCAACGTGACGGAGCAGGAAACCTGCAGCATCTGCCGCGACCCGCGGCGGGATCCCACCATGATCTGCGTGGTGGAGGAATCCAAGGACGTTATTGCCGTGGAACGTACCCGCTCCTTCCGCGGCCGCTACCACGTGCTGGGCGGCGCCATTAACCCGATCGCCGGCATCGGACCGGAGCAGCTGCGTATCCGCGAACTGCTCAGCCGGCTTTCCGACGAACAGATCTCCGAGATCATCATCGCCACCGACCCGAACCTCGAGGGCGAAGCGACGGCCACCTATCTGGTCCGGATGCTCAAGACCCTGGGCATTACGGTCACCCGGCTTGCCTCCGGCCTGCCCGTGGGCGGGGACCTGGAGTACGCGGACGAAATCACCCTGGGCCGGGCCTTCGAAGGCCGCCGGAGCATGTCCTAGCCGCTACGCGTCCGCCCGCTAGGCGATGCGCGTTCCGGCCGAGAGGTTCCGTACCGGGGTCACCAACCGGCGTCGTCCCAGGACCAGCAGCAGCGCGGCAAGGCCCAGCTGGATCAGCAGTCCCAGCGGCCAGATCGGCGGGACGTCCTCGAGATCCCCGAGCGTCGCGCCCTCCTTCTTGACCCCGTCCACGCACGGCCTTGAAGATTCCGGTCCGGCCTGGGCCTGGCGGACGAGAATGCTGATGCCCTCCATTACCCCGCCGTCGAAATCCGGACCGGCGGTCGGCATCGCGTCGGCAACAATCACGAATGGGTTGGCAGAGAGGATCCAAGCCACCCGCTCGGTGCGCAGCGCCGGCATTTCCTGCACCTCGCCTACACAGACGTAGTCCTGGTCGAACGACGACGAGGGGTATTGAACGGAGCTGGCCTTCACCGTCCCCTCGGTCAGCATGGCGCTCAGCCCGAAGGCGATCAGCGTCCCCAGCCCCAGGAGGGCGACCAGCATGTAGGTCACCACAATGGAAAAGAGCGGTCGGGCGGCCAATGCGGAGACGCCCACCCCCACCGCGCAGACAATGCCCAGCTCAACCGCCAGCATCAGCACGGCAACCAGCGCGGAAAGGGGCCGCACCCCGCCCAGGGCCAGCGCCCAGAGCAGGAAGGGCACACTGGCCACCAGGAAGCCGAGCGAAGCCACCCAGGCTGCCAGCCACTTTCCGGCCAGGATCTGCCCCGGCCGCAGCAGCGTGACCTGCAGGATGGCCAGGGTGCCTGCGGCCCGGTCCCCGTTCACTCCGTTGGCTGACAGCGCCGGGGCCAGCAGCAGGCCGAAGAACAGGACAAAGCCCACCATCAGCTCGAACAGCACCGGACCCCGCTGGTCCTGCTGCGACCCCGCGTTCAGTGCCGTCAGCATGGCCACCAGGCCGATAACGACAAACCAAACACCCAGCAACACATACCAGCTGCGCGACCGCAGCCGCTGCTTCATCTCCAGGGAAAACACGGAACGTACACCGCCGGCGAAGCTGAGCGGGGAAACAACCGGATTCTGGCTCAAGGTACTCATCGGCGATCGGTATCCAGACTCATGTAGGTCTCTTCCAGGGCGCCGCCGGCCGGCGCAAACGCGGTCACGCCGACGTCGGACAGCACCAGGCCGCGCAGCAGCTCGGCCGCTGCGCCCTCGCCCGCGAGGCGGATCTGTACGTGCGGGCGCTGCTGGTCCTTGGGCTGCCGGTATTCGAGCCGCTGCTCATCGATCGCCCGCAGCAGCGCGCCGGTGTTCAGGGCACGGACCGTGTACCAGCGTTCCTGCGCGCCGGCGTCGGACAGGGACTGGGTTTTGACCGTTTCGCCGCGGGCCACGAACACCGCGCGGTCCGCCATCTCATCAAGTTCGGACAGGACGTGCGAGGAGACCAGGATGGTTTTGCCCTCTGCGGCGAGCCGGCGCAGCAGCACCCGCAGGTCTACGCGCGATCCGGGGTCCAGCCCTGACGCGGGCTCGTCCAGCAGCAGCACCGAAGGGTCATGGATCAGGGCGCGGGCCAGGCTGAGCCGCTGCTGCTGCCCGCGGGAAAGCACCCGGGCCGGCTGGTTCGCATACTCGGCCAGGTGCACCGTCTCCAGCAGTTCGGCCGCCCGGGAGGACGCGGCAGACCGGTCCAGCCCGTAGAAGGCTCCCACGGTGGCCAGTATCTCCGTGGCGGTCAGCGATTCCCAGGTTCCCAGGGTGTCCGGCATCCAACCCACGGCCGCACGCACGTCGCGGGCCTGCGTCAACGGGTCGAACCCGTTGATCCGCACCGTCCCGGCGTCGGGCGCCAGTAAAGAGGCAAGGATCAGCAGGAGCGTGGTCTTCCCGGATCCGTTTGGCCCGATCAGCGCCGTCACTTCCCCGGCGGGTGCCGTGAAATCCATGGCCCGGATGGCCTGCACCCCGCCGAAGCTTCGCCGGATACCCTCGGCCACGATGCCGGCGGCCGGCGCGTCTGTAGTCCCCATGGCGCCCACCCTAGGCGGGTACGGCACCGCACTACGGTTCAAACTCGCCGCGAAGTGACATTAAGTGTATGTTGCCGCGATATTTCGGCGCGCTCCGGGCACGGCTATAGACTTTCCAGACGGACATCGCGGGGAACCCGCCCGATTTCCGCCGGGGATACCAGTACCTTGCCGCGCCGAAGATGCCGGGCACGCCAGAGAACTACGAAACTTGAGAAAGCGTACGCATGAGCCTGATAGTGCAGAAATTCGGCGGTTCCTCCGTAGCGGACGCCGACGGCATTAAGCGCGTGGCCAGGCGCGTGGTGGACACCCATGCCGCCGGCAATGAAGTGGTTGTGGTGGTCTCCGCCATGGGCGACAGCACCGATGAACTGCTGGACCTGGCCGGACAGATCACCACGCTGGGCAACGCCCGGGAAATGGACATGCTGCTCAGCGCCGGAGAGCGCATCTCCATGGCGCTGCTGGCCATGGCCATCAACCAGCTCGGCGGCTCGGCCCAGTCCTTCACCGGCAGCCAGGCCGGCATGATCACCGATGCCATCCACGGCAAGGCCCGCATCATCGACGTCTCCCCGCACCGGATCAAGACCGCCATTGAACGCGGCGACATCGCCATCGTCGCCGGATTCCAGGGCGTCAGCCAGGACAGCCACGACATCACCACCTTGGGCCGCGGCGGGTCCGATACCACCGCCGTCGCGCTGGCCGCCGCGCTGGAAGCCGACGTCTGCGAGATCTACACCGACGTCGACGGCGTGTACACGGCCGATCCGCGGGTGGCCCCCACGGCGCAGAAGATCGGCAAGATCTCCAGTGAGGAGATGCTGGAAATGGCCGCGTCCGGCGCCAAGATCCTGCACCTGCGCTGCGTCGAATACGCCCGCCGGTTCGGTGTACCCCTGCACGTCCGCTCGTCCTTCAGCTCGCACGAGGGAACCTGGGTGCTGCCCAGCCCCGACGACAAGATCAAGATTCAAGAGGGAGAACCCTTGGAACAGCCCATCATCTCCGGCGTTGCCCATGACCGATCCGAAGCCAAGGTCACCGTGGTGGGCGTCCCCGACATCCCCGGCAAGGCCGCGGAAATCTTCGGCATCGTGGCCGGTGCCAACACCAACATCGACATGATCGTCCAGAACGTCTCCACCAAGGGCTCCGGCCGGACGGACATCTCCTTCACGCTGCCGATCATCGACGGCAAGGAAGCCATCGACGCCCTCAACGCCGCGAAGGACGAGGTCGGTTTCGACACCATCCAGTACAACGAGCAGATCGGCAAGCTCTCACTGATCGGCGCCGGCATGCGCTCCAACCCGGGTGTCTCGCACCGGTTCTTCGAGGCACTGCACCACGCCGGGGTGAACATCGACATGATCTCCACCTCGGAGATCCGCATCTCGGTGGTCACCAGCGCCAAGCTGCTGGACACGGCGGTGCGTGCGGTCCACGCGGCATTCGGGCTCGACGGCGAAGACGCGGCCACCGTGTACGGCGGCACCGGCCGCTAGGTTTCCGCTGCCGGTTTGGGTTTCTGCTGCCGGTTTGGGAAATCCCTCCGCTGCAAACCGGCAGGGATTTCCCAAAACGGCAGCAAATTGCACAAGACGGAGTAAATCCGGGCGCTAGAGCGGTGATTCCGCGGGAAGCCTGCGCCTGCTGCGGGCCCGGTGGATCCACAGAGCGGCAGCCGCCAGCACGGCACCCATCAGGGCACCGGCACTGTTGGCCAGCCAGTCTGTTGCGGTGCAGCTGCGGCCGAGCATGGGGACGAGGGCCTGGACGGCCTCGATCAGTGCCGACAAAGCGGTTCCGGCGAGGAACATGGTCCAGGGCCTGCGGGTCACGATGCCGGCCAGCAGGACCAGCGGACCAAAGAGCACAATGTTGGCCAGCGGCTCCGGGTCCAACAGGCGCGCCAGTCCGCCGTCCACCATGCACCGCGTTTCCACGGTGCGGTAGGTGGTGGGAAACAGGGTCAGCAGCAGGATGGCAGCGGTGTACAGATTCAGGAGGACGCGGGCCGCTCGGGTCCGGGGTACCAGCCAGGCTCCCAGCAGCGGTCCGACGACGACGAGCGCTGCGAACGCGGTCTGCACCAGCCACATATGGGTGCCCAGGAAGTGGCTAATGCTTTTCCCGGGAGACGATGTAGCTGCTGCCGTCGGCCCGGGTCTTCGTTTCCCAGAGGGCCTTTTCCTGTTCCTGCTGTGCCTTGAGCAGTGCCTTGTTTTCCTCGGTCATGGGATGGTCCGTCGAACCCTGCTGTGCAGGACCGAAGATCAGCCGGACCTTGCCCGTTGTCCGCATGAACCGGGACACAAAGCTTTCCTTCTGAGCCATCCAACCAAACCTTTCCACCGGGTATTCGTTCCCATAGTACGCTAATCATTAGTGCACTAATGATTAGGCAGGAAGGTTTGACGATGGACCACGCAGAAGAGGACCTGCTGCTGGAGCGGCAGCTCTGCTTCGCCCTGTCCGTAGCTTCCCGCAGCATCGTGGGCGCCTACAAGCCGGTGCTCGAAGACCTGGGACTCACCCATCCGCAATACCTGCTGATGCTGGCCCTCTGGGAGGAAAGTCCCCGCCGGGTGCGCGACCTCAGCGACAGCCTCCTGATGGACCCGGCCACCCTCTCCCCCATGCTCAAGCGGCTTGAAGCGGCCGGACTGGTGACGCGGAACCGTGCGGTCGGCGATGAGCGGGCCCTCGCCGTCGAACTGACCGACGCCGGCCGCGCCCTGCGACACCGGGCACTGAAGGTACCCGGCACCATGATGGAACGCCTGGGCCTGGAACGGGACGAGGTTGAGGAACTCAACCGGAGTATGCACCGGCTGATAACAGCCGCGCAGGCCGCCCCGCAGGACGCCGCATAACAGGCCGCATGCAGACGGCGAAACGGCAGGACATAAGCCTGCTTATGGCAACGAACAAGTAACAATCCAAGTGTGATATATACAACGGCTTTTTTCCGCATTGCGGAAAAATGCGTTGGAATCAGTGCCGATCGGCCATTACTCTCCCTAAGGTCCTGCTTAGCGCACACCCAAGGGCACCCCAGTGGTGCCCCCGAGGAGACGAATCACGTGGCAACACGTCCAGAACACCAGCAGCACCTTCCGCCCTCATCAGAGGACACTTCCGGCACCGGACAGGGGAACCCGGCGACGCCGCCGCAGAAGCCATCCGTACGTGAACGCGCCGCGAAGGTCCTGCGCCGCGAACCGCGGTATCCGCACGACCTCCATCCCGGACTGGTTCCCGGCATAGGTGTGGACGAACAACGCGTCTCGTACGGCACCGACCGCCTGGTGTTCGGTGTGGCCGCCGCCCTCATCCTTGGTTTCGTGGCATGGGGCGTCCTCTCTACCGATTCCCTGAAGTCGGTCTCGGATGTGGCCCTGGCCTGGGTGGTCGAAAACACCGGCTGGCTTTTCAGTGCGCTCGTTGCCGTACTGGTGGTTTTTATGCTGTTTGTTGGTTTCAGCCGCTACGGCAAAATCCCGCTGGGTGTGGACGGGGAGAAACCGGAGTATTCCAAGTTTTCCTGGATTGCCATGATGTTCTCCGCCGGGGTGGGAATCGGCCTGTTCTTCTTCGGTCCGTATGAGCCGCTGACCTATTACCTCTCCCCCGCCCCCGGCACGGCAGAGCCGGAAACCGCTGAGGCCATCCACAAGGCAATGGCGCAAACGTACTTCCACTGGGGCTTCAACGCCTGGGCCATCTACGCACTCGTGGGCGCAGCGGTGGCCTACGGCTCCTACCGCCGCGGGCGGGTACCACTGATGAGCTCCATCTTCACGCCGCTGCTCGGCCGCTCCCGCACGGACGGCCTGCCCGGCCGGGCCATCGACATGTTCGCCATCGTGGCCACCCTGTTCGGCACCGCCGCCTCGCTGGGCATCGGTGCCCTGCAGATAGGCCGCGGCGTGGAGATCGTCTCCGGCATCGGGCGGCTGCCGAACGCCGCCCTCATCGGCATCATCGCGATCCTCACCGCAGCCTTCATTGCCTCCGCCATCTCCGGCGTGGGACGCGGGATCCGCTGGCTGTCCAACATCAACATGTCCCTGGCGCTGGTGCTGGCCGTGTTCATCTTCCTGGCCGGGCCCACCCTGTTCCTGTTGAACCTGATCCCCGCTTCGGTAAGTGAGTACCTTTCCGAGCTCCTGCACATGATGAGCAAGGGCCCCTCCTGGGGAGAGGACGCTGCGGACTTCTCAGCCTCCTGGACTGTCTTCTACTGGGCCTGGTGGATCTCCTGGTCGCCGTTCGTAGGTATGTTCCTGGCCCGCATCTCCCGCGGCCGCACCCTGCGCGAATACGTCCAGTACGTCCTGGTGGTCCCCACCCTGGTGTGCATCGCCGCCTTTGGCATCTTCGGCGGCACCGCCATTTGGATGCGGATGCAGGGCCAGGCGGGAATCGACATCGAGACCACACCGCAGGACCTGTTCTTCCAGGTTCTCGACGGGCTGCCGTTGAGCTCAATCACCCCGTTCCTGGCCATGTTCTGCATTGCCATTTTCTTCATCACCTCGGCGGATTCGGCTTCGGTGGTGATGGGCACCCTGTCCCAGCGCGGCAAGCCGGAACCGGACCGCAAAGTCACTGCCTTCTGGGGCGTGGCCATGATGGGCATTGCCGTGGTGATGCTGCTGGTGGGTGGCAACAGCGCCTTGGAAGGACTGCAGAACCTCATCATCGTCTCAGCCCTGCCGTTCGCCGTGATCCTGCTGCTGATGATGGTGGCCTTCACGCGCGACCTGCAGACCGACCCGCTGATCATCCGTCGGGAGTACGCCGCCCACGCCTTGGAGAACGCGGTGCGCGCCGGCATTGATGAACACGGGGACAATTTCGCCATCACCATCGAGAAAACCCCGGAGGGTGAGGGCGCCGGCGCCGGATTCGATTCCTACGACACCTCGGTGACCGACTGGTACCAGCGCACGGACGAGGAGGGGCAGCCGGTGGACTACGACTACGGGTCCGGCGAATACGCCGACGGCTGGACCGCGGACGGCAGTGCGGAAACGGGCACCACGCCTGCTGAGGGGGATGCCGACCAGGAGCCAGGCAGGAAGGGGCACGCGGACGACGACGAGGGCGCGGGCCGCCGGCCCGCTCCCGTGCGCTAGGCGGAACGGTGGATAACGGTGGATAACGGCGGATACAGTCACGGCACCGGCAGGGATAATGGTGCCGTGACCGTTTCCGCCTTCTCCGCCGTGCTGACCGAGGATGAGTGGCGTGCCCGCCAGGCAGCGCACGAAGCCCGGGTCCGGCCGTTTACCGAGGACTACCTGCAGCGCCGCTCCGAGGGCCGCAAGCATCCGGTGGAGGATTTCCTCTTCACCTACTACTCCCAAAAGCCCGGCCAGCTGCTGCGCTGGCACCCGGGCGCCGGCGTCGTGCTGACCGGCGAGGCCGCCTTGGAGCGCACCGGCTGGAAGTTCTACCGCCACCTCACCGGTGAAGAAACGGCAGCCGCAGCCCTTGCCGCAGGGATGCCGGCCGTTACCGTCGACACCGCCGGATTTGCCGCGGCGCGCGGGGAGGCTGCGGGGTTCACCGCCATGCTGCTTTCACGCACAGCCGCCCGGAAACCGGTGCTGGGGTGTTTCGGGATGCACGAGTGGGCCATGGCCTACAAGTCCGAGGACAACGGCATCCGGCACGACTACCTCCAGCTGCGGCTGGGCGCCAAGGGGACCGACGAGCTGGTGGAACGCAGCCGGATCCGCTGCACCCACTTCGATGCCTTCCGGTTCTACACTCCCGAAGCGGTTCCGCTGAACGAACTGACCCCCACCCGCGAGAACCAGCGGGACCTGGAACAGCCCGGCTGCCTGCACGCGAACATGGACCTGTACAAGTGGGCCTACAAGCTGGTGCCGCTGCTGCCCAGCGAGCTTGTCATGGACTGCTTCGAGCTGTCCTGGCGCATCCGCACCATGGACATGCAGGCCTCCCCTTATGACCTGGCCGACTGGGGCTACGAGCCGATTGCCGTGGAGACGCCGGCCGGCCGGGCGGCGTACGCCGCAGCACAGCGTGGATTCGCGGAGGAATCCCAGCAGTTACGCGCCCGCATCCTCGACCTGCTGGGGGGATCACCGGCCCGGGCTTGACGGAAGAACTAGGCTGGGAGCCACCAACTGATGGAGGTCTCCGCCATGGTCCGCACTGTCCGTTCCGCGCTTCCCCTGTTGCTGGCCTGCGCAGCACTGACCCTCGCCGCCTGCGGCTCCGACGCCGGCACCGGTGGCGACGGGGATGCCGGCTCCGAAAGCCCGTCACCGTCTGCCACGCCCTCGGCCTCCCCCACCTCGTCCGCGCCGGCATCCCCGACACAGCCGGCGTCCGGTGCGGCCACCTCACTGACGGTGGAGTTCAGCCCCGACGGGCAGGCACCCGGGGAAACCTGGACGCTGCAGTGCGACGGCGCCGCGCCGCTGCCCGGCTCCAACGTTCCCGATCCTGCGGCCGCCTGTGCCGTGCTCGCCGAGCAGGGCGCCGCGGCCTTCGCCGAAGCGGCCGGCGACCGGATGTGCACGCAGAACATTGCCGGGATGCAGCGGGCCCGGGTCACGGGCACCGTGAACGGGGAAGCCGTGGATGCTTCCTTCTCCCTGACGGACGGCTGCGAGATTTCCCGCTGGGAGAACCTCACCGCCCTCCTGGGACCGGCGGAGGGGACCTTCTAGGCGCTTCGGCCGCCCGGGGCGGGACAACCGGACCGGCTACTTGCCGGTTTCTTCGGTCCACATCTCCAGCATCCTGGGTCCGTCGATTTTCCACTCGCCGTCAATCCAGACCAGGTACAGGTCGCCGATGGAGGCTCCTGCCATGACCCTTGCCCGGGGTTCGTCGCCACCGTCCTCCAGGAACACATCCTCGGGTCCGACCTCTGAGGCCTCCTGGACATGCGAATCATCCATGAACCCCACCCACGTAAAGGTGTTTTGGAAGACCAGGATCTTTTCCGCATCACTCAGCCCGTCGAGGCTGTACATATCGGCAGCCGGCAGCCTCTCGTAGAGGTAATCCGCCCCCTTCCGCTGCCCCTCCGCGCTCAGGGACTCTATGGCCGTCAGCACATCGGTTTCTTCTTCGAGTTCCGCCGCGGCTTCCAGGTCCTCCCCCGGAAGGACCTCCTGCAACGGCTTCAAATCCCCCGCCTTCAGCGTTGACTGTGCATCGTCGCGGGTCCGGGACATGTAGTCCCCCACCATCTCGCCTGCCTCCGATTTCAGCGTTTCGTCCGAGGGGACCGGTGAACCGCATCCGGCCATCAGGAAAGCAGCTGCTGCCGCCGCGGCCAGCCACCGTATGGTTTTTTTCATTGCGGATCCCTTCCCTTTGTGCCCGCTGCGTCCATCGCCGGAACCACCGGACGCGCTGTCCGATCCTGCTTCCGGCGTACGTACACCTGCTTGCGCACGCGCGCCACCACGGCACCCGCACTGTCCTTGACGTCCACAGAGAACCATTCGAGGACCTTGTCCCCGCCCGCCGCCAGCTCGCGGAGGCGCGCGACATCGGCCTGCGCCAAAGTGAACTCCGCGGTTACCTCGCCGGTTCCGGGCTTGATGAAGTCGATTTCCGCCGCCTTGTCCCACACCACGTGGTCCCTGCCCAGATGGTGCAGCAACAGCAGCATCCAGAACGGGTCCGTCATGGCGAAAAGGGACCCGCCAAAATGCACCCCGGCCACGTTGCGGTTCCACCAATGCTCGCGCAGTCGGACAGTAACGCCGCGGTACGCGGGATCAAGCCGGGTGATCCGGATACCGGTAAAGGCAAACGGCGGCCAGAGGTTCATGAACCGGCGGAGAGTGCCGGGTTTCAGGTTCAGGAGCTTCACCGCCCCACTGTAACCAATAGTGAGCGCCGTCACGCCAACCAACGCCTGTACATACTTCTGCGCTTCATGGCATATTATGAGTAAGCATGCTTAGTAATCCATTCTGGGCGATGGAGTTATCCGTCCGGACCTGAACTGGAGGGCAAGAAAAGTGTCAATCGAAGCAAGTCCCGAGGATCTGTCGGGGGCAGACTCTACCGTTCCGGGTGAGTTCGTCCCCTGGTGCAGCACGTGCGGCACCGACGAGTACCTGATCATCGAATCCGTCGAGCCGGCAGCGAAGCCGGGGCGCGGAGAATTCCTGGAAATCAATTACACCTGCGCGGAATGCGACAGCTTCTACGGCCATCCCATCCGCCACTCCTCGGTCTGGGCCCGCGGACTGGCTGAACCCACTGACGCCGAATACATGCACTGCGGTGAACCCATGCAGCCGCGGGACGGCCGGCAGCTGTCCATCTTTGAACCGGTCAGCACGGAGTCCATGCCCGCGCAGGCGCCGGTGGACGTGCAGCTCGAGACCACGGTGCTGCGCTGCCACTGCGGATTCCAGCTGGAAATCCCCGCCTGACCGGCGGTAATAAAACAGGGAGTTTTCCCCGGTAACGGGTTGTGCCGGGCGGTGCCGCGACGCTGCGGACCGCCCGGTACGGGCCCGTCAACGTAACCTGCGCAACGGAAGCTAGAATGGGCAGTGCAAGCTCGCGGAGCGCTGAATCAGCGTGAGACGGCAGGGTCCGCGGCCACCCATTTCACTCACAGGAGTTGCCGGATGCCCCGGATCGTTGTTGATGTAATGCCCAAACCCGAGATCCTGGATCCGCAGGGCAAAGCCATTGCCGGGGCACTTCCCCGCCTGGGGCTTACCGGCTTCGCGGGAGTCCGCCAGGGCAAGCGTTTTGAGCTCACGGTGGACGGCGACGTCACTCCCGAAATCCTCGAGCAGGCCCGTACCGCCGCTGCCACGCTGCTCTCCAATCCCGTGATCGAAGACGTGACCCGCGTCGAAGTTCTCCCGGAGGCCTGATTTTGAGCACTCCCCTGATCGGTGACTTTTCCGTCACCCCTGAAAACGATGCCCTGCGGGCCGTGCGGGTGGGTGTCATCACCTTCCCCGGCACGCTGGATGACCGCGACGCCGCCCGCGCCGTGACCATCGCCGGCGGCACCGCCGTCGGACTCTGGCACGCCGAAGCGAACCTGCAGGATGTGGACGCCGTCATTGTCCCCGGCGGTTTCTCCTACGGCGACTACCTGCGTGCCGGCGCTATCTCCCGCTTCGCCCCGCTGATGGAAAAGGTAGTGGACGCCGCCGCGGGCGGGATGCCGGTGCTGGGCATCTGCAACGGGTTCCAGATCCTCACCGAGGCGCACCTTTTGCCCGGCTCCATGATCAAGAACAACCACCTTCAGTTCTCCTGCGCGGACCAGCTGCTGCGGGTGGAAAACAACACCACTGCCTGGACCTCCGCCTACGAACAGGGCGCCGGCATGGTTATCCCGTTGAAGAACCAGGACGGCCAGTACGTCGCGGATGAAAAGACGCTGGATGAACTCGAAGGCGAAGGCCGCGTGGTTTTCCGCTACGACGGCGAAAACCCCAACGGTTCGCGCCGGGGCATTGCCGGTATCTCCAACGCGGCAGGCAACGTTGTGGGCCTGATGCCGCACCCCGAACACGCCGTGGAACCCGGCTTCGGCCCGGACTCCTCCGCCTACGGAGAGGTGGGCCTGGGCTACGGCACCGACGGCCTGCGCGTGTTCTCCTCAGTACTTAATTCGCTCGTTGCCGGAGGCAAGCCATGACCGTTTCCCCTGCCGAAGAGCAGAAGAAGTTCCGCATAGACACCGTTGAGCACGCCGCCGCCACCCCGGACACCGAGCTGCCCTGGGCCGAGCTGGGCCTGAAGGAGGACGAGTTCCGCCGCGTGGTGGAAATCCTGGGCCGCCGCCCCACCGCGGCGGAACTGGCCATGTACTCCGTGATGTGGTCCGAGCACTGCTCCTACAAGTCCTCCAAGGTGCATCTGAAGCAGTTCGGGGACAAGGTCACCGAGAAGATGAAGGAACACCTGCTGGTGGGCATCGGCGAGAATGCCGGCGTGGTGGACATCGGCGAGGGCTGGGCAGTGACCTTCAAGGTCGAGTCCCACAACCACCCCTCCTTCGTGGAGCCCTACCAGGGCGCCGCCACCGGCGTCGGCGGCATTGTCCGCGACATCATCTCCATGGGCGCCCGCCCGGTGGCCGTGATGGACCCGCTGCGTTTCGGTGCCATTGACCACCCCGACACCGCCCGCCTGGTGCACGGCATCGTCTCCGGCATCGGCGGCTACGGCAACTCCCTCGGCCTGCCCAACATCGGCGGCGAATTGGTGTTCGACTCCGTGTACCAGGGCAACCCGCTGGTGAACGCGCTGGCCGTGGGCGTGCTGCGGCACGAGGACATCCGCCTGGCCAACGCCTCCGGCGCCGGCAACAAGGTGGTGCTCTTCGGCGCCCGTACCGGCGGCGACGGCATTGGCGGCGCCTCCGTACTGGCCTCGGAATCCTTCGATGCGGACAAGCCCTCCAAGCGGCCCGCCGTGCAGGTGGGCGATCCGTTTGCGGAGAAGGTGCTCATTGAGTGCTGCCTGGAGTTGTTCAAGGCCTCCGTGGTGGAGGGCATCCAGGACCTGGGCGCGGCCGGCATCTCCTGCGCGACGTCGGAGCTGGCCTCCAATGGCGACGGCGGCATGCACGTGGAACTGACCAACGTGCTGCTGCGCGATCCCACCCTGACCCCGGGCGAAATCCTGATGTCCGAATCCCAGGAACGCATGATGGCGGTGGTGACGCCGGAGAACGTCGAGGCGTTCGAAGCCATCATGGACAAATGGAACGTCGAGTACTCCTGGCTCGGCGAGGTCACCGGCACCGGCCGGCTGGTCATCGACTGGGACGGCGAGACCATTGTTGATGTGGATCCGCGCACCGTGGCCCACGAGGGCCCTGTGTACCAGCGGCCCATGGCACGCCCGGCCGCACAGGATTCCATCTCCGCCAACTCTTTCAGCGCGGAACGGCCCTTCGGCAGCGCCGCGGTCAAGGACGCCATCCTGGAACTCATGGCTTCCCCGAATATGTGCGACAAGTCCTGGGTCACCAACCAGTACGACCGCTACGTGCAGGGCAACACCGCCCTGGCCATGCCGGACGACGCCGGCGTGGTCCGCGTGGATGAAACCACCGGGCTGGGCGTGGCCATCTCCACCGATGCCAACGGCCGCTACTCCTACCTGGACCCGTACGAGGGCGCGAAGCTGGCCCTGGCCGAGTCCTACCGCAACGTCTCCACCTCCGGCGCCAAGCCGCTGGCCGTCACGGACTGCCTGAACTTCGGCTCCCCCGAGGATCCCGAGGTCATGTGGCAGTTCGCCGAGTCAGTCCGCGGGCTGGCCGACGGCTGCAAGGAACTCGGCGTACCCGTCACCGGCGGCAACGTTTCGCTCTACAACCAGACCGGCGGCGTCGCCATTCATCCCACCCCCGTGGTGGGCGTGTTGGGCGTGTTCGACGACGTCGCCCGCCGCACGCCGTCGGGCTGGCGGCAGGACGGGCAGGCCATCTACCTGATGGGCACCACGCAGGACGAGCTGGACGGCTCCGAATACGCGAACCTGCGCGGCCACCTCGGCGGCAAACCGCCGAAGGTGGACCTGCAGGCGGAGAAGCTGCTGGGCGAACTGCTGGTCAACGCTTCCCGCGACGGCATGATCGACGCCGCGCACGACCTCTCCGAAGGCGGCCTCGCAGCGGCCCTGTCCGAAATGGCCCTGCGCTTCGGCGTCGGCGCCCGCATCGGACTCGGCGAGGTCTGTGAACGGGACGGGGTGGACCTGTTCACCCTGCTCTTCTCCGAGTCCCAGGCCCGTGCCGTGGTGGCCGTGGCCCGCAGCGAAGAGGTGCGCTTCAACGACATGTGCTCGGCCCGGGGCTTCCCGTTTGCCCGGATCGGCGTGGTGGACACGGAGATCGGCGCTCTGGACTTCCAGAGCAACTTCACTCTGCCGCTGGACGAGCTGAAGGCCGCCCACGAAGGTACCCTGCCCCGGCACTTCGGCTGACCTCAGCCACTGCAGCACCAGCACGGGCCCGGCGGACATTCCGCCGGGCCCGTGTAGGCTCCGGAGGTATGGAGAAGACCCTCGAAGACCGGACCCTGCGCGCGCGGATCATTTGCGGCGCCGTCGCTATCGCCATGGGCGCGGTGGCGTTAGGCGTGAACTGGCCGTATCTTTTCGGACCCGGCACGGGCGACCCGGGGGCGGCCTGGTTATCCGCCCTCGGAGGAGTACTGGGCGTTGCCATCGGTTGCTGGATTCTGGCGGGGCCCCGCTCGAAGGGAGAACGACTGGTGCTGAGCGCCAGCCGGGGCCGGATCGCCTACGGAGTCGCGGTGTTTCTCGTCTGCCTGGCGCTGCTCGTTGGCGGGCTTACGCTGGACCAGCCCACAACATCAACGGGCTTGCCGGCACTGTTGGCAGGCAACGCCTTCCTGCTGCTTTTCGTACCGAACGAGCAAAACAGATAGGGATACCCCACCCGGTAAGCGCCGAATGACACTTTCGGCCCAAGAGCGTGCAATATTAGCTCGTGAGCACAATTCCGGAGAACCTTGCCGCCAACGCCGGCATACCCACCCAGCGCCTTTCGCTGGACCTGATGACGGCCGCCGAAGTGGACGCCCTCATCATCCGGACGCGGCGCCCGGACTGGGCTCCCGATTTTCCGCAGCCCGAAGACTACGACGCCGCCCGCCGGGCCTTCGAAGCCGGCCTGCTGACCCCGGCGGCAGCTGCTTTCGGGATCCGCATGATCCGCGAACGCTCCACCTCGCTGGTGGTGGGCACCATCGGTTTTGAGGGGATCCCCCTGGACCGGGCCGTGGAGGTCACCTACAACGTGGTGCCGTCCTGCCGGGGACAGGGCTACGCCGGGGAGGCACTGGCCGCCATCACCCGGTTCATCTTGGACCGGCCGCTGGTGGACGAGGTTATTGCCTTCACCGACCCCGCCAACGAGGCCTCCCAGTCAGTGCTCCTCACGGCCGGCTTTATGCCTCAGGATGGAAGCGACATAAGTCTGCGCTTCAGCCTCCGCCGGGATCAGCTGCCCGACGCCACCAGGTAGGCCGCAGAGAAATAGCGGTTGGTGAAGAACCGCTGAATCCGCACATTGACTGCATTTGCCGCGCCCACCAGGGCGTTGGCGGGGCGGCTGTAGGCGGCAACCCGAAAATACAGCCGGCCTTCGTCATCGAGCTCGGCGTAAAACCCCTCTTCCCCGCTTTCCGGATGTCCCGGCAGGGTTCCGTAGCCAAAGCCGGCACGCTGGCCGCGCACCGCCGCTCCGGCGTCGTCCGTCACCGGTTCGGCACTCCAAAGCACGCGGCAGGGCGCGTAGTAACGGACCCGCCACAGCCCGACACCCGAGGCCATGTCCACACCTGGGGCGGCCCGCGGTGTCCCCGGCGCCACCCGGAGCCCTGCCCCGCGATGCACGTCCCAGTCCAGCAGGCCGCCGGCCAGCCGGAGGAAGCCGGCTCCCGTATCCGCCACGTCCAGCTCCTGCTTGCGCAGGACCAGCCGGTAGCCCTCCGGCCAACGGTCCGTCATGGGCGTGGGGTAGGGCCGCTCCGTCCGGCCGGTATCGGGATAGGTCAACTCCCTGCGTGCCGAACTCATCCGCCCGCCAGTCCCTTCCAGGCCAGCGAGTCACGGTCCTTCTTCGGCAGGGAGGCGACCACCAGGTCGTAGGAGTCCTCAATGAGATCCCGGATCATGTCCTGCGGCAGCCCGCCGGCCACCTCCACCTGGTTCCAGTGGGTCTTGTTCATATGCCAGGCACCGGAGATCTGCGGATGCGCGGCGCGCAGCTGCTGCGCCAGTTCCGGCTCGCACTTGAGGCTGATCATCAGGGGTTCCGCCTCCAGGGCAGCGAGGGCGAACATCTTCGCCTTTCCGCCGGCCGCACGCACCTTGAACACGGAGGACTCCGGCCCAAAGGGGAAGTCCTCGAATGACCCGGGCAGGGCCAAACACAGCTGCCGCAGCTGACCTGCATCCATGCGAAAAGCCTATCCCCGGTTTGCGCGCCGCGGCACCCGGCTTGCTACAGATGAAAGGATGGAGGAATCAGGTATGCGGCCCGCGCTTACCGTGAGCAGAGCAAAGGACAGCCGGCGTGGAACAGAAGAACCGCAGTGCCAGGCCGCTGGAGGACGCTGCCGAGCGAGCCGCCGGGTCCAAGACCTTCGAGCGTGTGGCCAGGCTCGGCTACGTGGCCAGCGGCATAGTGCACATGGTCATCGGCATCATTGCCCTGCAGATCAACGCCGGACAATCCGGCAATGCGGACACCAGCGGTGCCGTCGCCGCCCTGGCCCAGCAGCCGGCCGGATACCTGCTGCTCTGGTTCTGCTTCGCGGGCTGTTTTGCGCTGGCACTGTTCCAGTTCAGCCGGATCTTCCTGGCCGGCCAGCAGCTGAAGGACCGGGAGCTGTGGAAGGACCGGGCCAGCAACGCCGGCCAGGTGGTGGTGTATGCCGCGATCGGCAGCATCTTCGGGTCCTTTGCCCTGGGCCGCGGCAGCGACTCCGGCAGTTCCTCTTCGGTCAGCTGGACGGCACGGCTGCTGGCGGTCCCGACCGGGCAATGGCTGCTGGGCATCGCCGGCCTGGTCGTCGTGGGAATCGGCGGCTACTTCATCTTCAAGGGCGCCACCCGGAAGTTCCGGGACCAGCTCACGGGTGTCACCGGCCGCATCTGGCCGCGCGCAGTGGACGTCACCGGCGTGGCAGGGTTCATCGCCAAAGGCATCTCCCTGGTGGTGCTGGGGGTCCTGCTGACCCTCGCGGCTATCAATGCCGACCCGGAACAGTCCACGGGACTGGACGGTGCGCTGCACACACTGCGTGACCAGCCGTTCGGCGTCGTCGCGCTGGCCGCCGTGGGCATCGGCCTGATGCTCTACGGCCTGTACATCGGCATCATCCGGGCCCGCTTCGCGAAGCTGTAGGGCCTACAACCCCACGCGCGGCGCCTCGATCACCGGGCAGGTGTCCATCACGACGTCGAGCCCGGCAGCCTTCGCCCGGGCGGCCGCGGCTTCGTCCACCACGCCGAGCTGCAGCCACACTGCCTTCGCGCCCACCTCGATGGCTTGGTCCACAATGTCGCCCACCCGGGAGGAATTCACGAAGCAGTCCACCACGTCGATGCTGCCCGGAATCTCGCTGAGCTTTCGGTAGCCCTTGTTGCCGTGGACGTCGTCGCCCTTGAGGCTGACCGGAATGATCTCCATGCCCAGGGTGTCCTGGACGTACCGGGATACGCCGACGGCGGGGCGCATCGGGTTGTTGGACAGGCCCACCACGGCCCACCGGCCGGGTGTGGCCAGGAGCCGACGGATGACCTCCGGATCATTCGCGTGTGCAGTGCTGGCGCCGTTGAGCTGTGACATGTGCCGTCCTTCGCGTTGCCGGGGCTGGGGCTGGGGCTCCAGCCTACCGGTCCGGATGTGGAAAGACTCAGTCCAGGAACTCTTCGATGGCGTCCGCCACCACCGTGTCCGAGACTCCCCGCGCGTCCGAGTCGAGCAGCCGGAATTCCCCGGATTCAAGGGCATCGGCCGCACGCCGGGCCAGATCCTTGGTCTCGTCCGCGCTGGTGCTGCCCGCCAGGATCAGCACGGGAACGCTCACCCCGCCCAGGCCTTCGATCTCCGTCTGCAGCACCAGCAGCTCATCCTCGCCCTCTACCGGGGACAGCGTGGGTTCCAGGGCCACCACGCGGTTCACCACCACGGACTCCTCCGCCGCCCGCAGGGCCAGGAACGCGCCTTCGTCAAAACCGTAGAGGTCCGCCGATTCGCCGGCCACCTGCAGCACCGCCAGCAGGTCATCCACATCGGATTCGGCGGTGTACTCCTCGCCGATGCCGCTTTCGCCGATGCCGCGCCGGTCATAGGTGTACACCGTGTGGTTCTGCGAGAGGATCTCCGCCAGGGCGGCCGTGGCCCGGCTGCTGCGGTGGGCAAGCAGGGGTCCGACAATCGCGAGCGGCGGTCCGCAGCCCTGACGCGACCAGGCAATGGGCGTTCCGTCCGCGGACGAAACAGTTCCGGAGGCACTGGGTTCCATGACCGCTCCTGCTCTTTGGCTGCTGTGGAATGCGGAACGTGCGGGTAAGGACGGCACCGGACCGGGAACCGGTGCCGGGATTCACGTTCAAACCTAGGAGCCGCCACCGCGGCAGGTCAATGGCCGCTGCTCCTCCCACGCAGGACGGCGCGAAAGCGGCAACATGTCCTTTTGTGAACGGCCGTGGCGAGCCGGGCTTGTCCAACTGCCGGATCCGGCGTTTAGTAGTCCTTGACCATCCCGAGCGGCTGAGAGACCTGGATCAGTGAAGCCGCAGCAACCCTGGTTGCCGTATTTCCTCCTTGAGGTACGGCAATAACGAGGCTGGTGTCGAAGGAAGCCGTTACCCGGCTCAGGACACTTTCCGTAGGGTGCTACTGCCAGGAACGATGGAGTGTTTCTATGACAGCAGTTCTGGCTTCTTCCACGCCCGCGGCCCGCACCGCCGCTAAAGCCGCCACGTCCACTACCGCCCTGCCGGTTACCTTTGAGCAGCTGGGCCGCACTTTCGGTACCGGCCCCGATGAACACACGGTCCTCCGCGACGTCAGTTTCGATGTTGTGCCCGGGGAGGTGCTGGCCATCCTGGGTGCCAGCGGCTGCGGGAAGTCCACGCTGCTGCGCGCCGCCGCAGGCCTGGACCGCCCCACCTCCGGCACCGTCCTGATTGACGGCCAACCCGTCCACGGGATTGACGAGCGGTGCGCCGTCGCCTTCCAGGAACCCCGGCTGCTGCCGTGGCAGACCCTGCAGGCGAATATCGCCATCGGATTACCCAAGTCCGCGAGCGCCAGCAGGGGAAAGGCCCGGGTGGCCGAACTCCTGGACCTGGTGGGCCTTTCCGCCTTTGCCAAGCACCGGCCGCGTGCCGTCTCCGGCGGCATGGCGCAGCGGGCCTCCCTGGCCCGGGCGCTGGCCCGTGAACCCGGTGTCCTCCTCCTGGATGAACCGTTCGGCGCCCTGGACGCCCTGACCCGGTTGAAAATGCAGGACCTGCTCCTGTCCCTGCACCGGGCCACCCCCGCCACCGTGCTGCTGGTGACCCACGACGTGGATGAAGCCCTCCAGCTGGCGGACCGCATCATTGTGCTGGGGACGGAACCGGGCCTCCCCGGCGCCACCATCACCAATGTGGTGACCGTCCCAGGCCCGCGTCCCCGGGACCGGGCCTCGGCGGAGCTGGCCCGAATGCGCGGCGAGCTGCTCGCCCTGCTCGGCGTCGAACGCCACTAGTCTTTCTTCCCCGCCCGGGCGCTTCCGGCCCCGGCACTCCTTGAGGGCTTCACCGCCACCCCTGTGTGTCTCCCCCTCTGCCTTACCGCTTCCCCTTTGCCCTGCCCCCGCCGTTCGGCGTACCCGGCAGGCCCTCTCCTAAGGAACCCCTATGAACAGCCGTTCTTCCCTGCCTGCCCGCCTGCCCCGCCTGCGGGTTGCCCTTCCCCGGCCGGCCGCCGGGCGCGCGGCCCGCACCCT
>NZ_JBNHFG010000035.1:0-26776 GCF_059090025.1 Arthrobacter sp. Y3224198 | reverse complement strand
GCCCTGCCCGGAGATGCTCAGCCGCCAGCGCCCGTGCCCGAGCACCGAACCGCCGACGGCGACAGCCGGGCCGCCGTCGCCCAGTCCCCGGCCCTGTTCCACGTGCAGTTCCACAAAATCCCCGATCCGGGACAGTGCCTGTTCGTCCCGGCCAAGGCGGTCCGGGTCCAGGCCGTTGGCCCGGGCGGCGTCCGCAAACGTGGTGCCGTCGGCATCGCGCAGGTTGCGGGCCTTGTCCGCGTCGATGGTGCCGGTGAGCAGCCGGGAGCCGAGGCAGGCCACGCCGAAGCGGGAGCCTTCCTCTTCCGGAAACACTGCCAGGGCCAGGGACCGGCGCGGCTGGACGCCCCGTCCGCGCAGCACGTCCACCGCGGCGAGCGCCGAGGCCACACCCAGCGGGCCGTCGAAGGCTCCGCCGCCGGGAACGGAATCCAGGTGGCTGCCGGTGACCAGGGCGCCGTCCTGCGGCTGGCCCCACCAGGCCCACAGGATGCCGTTGCGGTCCGACTCCACGTCCAGTCCCCGCCGCTGCGCTTCGGCTTCGAACCATGCGCGCAGGTCCAGTTCGGCGGTGGAGTACACCGGGCGGGAGTATCCGCCGCGGCGGGCGTCACGGCCAACGTCTTCGATAGAGGCGAGCAGCGAGCCGACGCCGGGGGTGTTGCCGGGGAGGTGCATGGCCGGTCCTATTCGTTCATCGGGATCCGGATGCCGCGCTCGGCGGCGACCTCGCGGGCCCGCTCGTAGCCGGCGTCGGCGTGGCGCATCACCCCGGTGCCCGGATCATTGGTCAGCAGTGCCTGCAGTTTCCGGGCGGCCAGTTCGGTGCCGTCCGCTACGCCCACCTGCCCGGCGTGGATGGACCGGCCGATGCCGACGCCGCCGCCGTGGTGCAGTGACACCCAGGTGGCACCGGATGCTGTGTTCAGCAGGGCGTTGAGCAGGGGCCAGTCCGCAACGGCGTCCGAGCCGTCGGCCATGGCTTCGGTTTCGCGGTAGGGCGAGGCCACCGAACCGGAGTCCAGGTGGTCGCGGCCGATGACAATGGGGGCGCTGACCCGGCCCTCGGCCACCAACCGGTTGAACAGCAGGCCCGCCTTGGCCCGGTCACCGTAACCGAGCCAGCAGATCCGCGCCGGCAGTCCCTCGAACTCCACGTGTTCGGCGGCCGCGTCGATCCAGCGGTGCAGCCGGGCGTTGTCCGGGAACAGCTCCTTGATGGCGGCGTCGGTGACGGCGATGTCGGCCGGGTCGCCGGAGAGTGCCACCCAGCGGAACGGGCCCAGCCCCTCGCAGAACAGCGGGCGGATGTAGGCAGGGACAAAGCCGGGGAACTCGAAGGCCCGGGCGTACCCGCCCTGGCGTGCCTCGTCGCGGATGGAGTTGCCGTAGTCGAACACCTCGGCGCCGGCGTCCTGGAAGCCCACCATGGCCGCCACCTGGCGGGCCATGGATTCGCGGGCCTTTTTGGTGAAGCCGTCCGGGTCCGCGGCCGCTTCGGCAGCCCAGTCCCGGACCGCCATGCCGGCTGGCAGGTAGCTGAGCGGATCGTGCGCGGAGGTCTGGTCGGTGACGATGTCCACGGTGATGCTGCCCGCCTGATGCCGGCGCAGCAGTTCCTCGAACACCTCCGCGGCATTGCCCACCAGTCCCACGGACAGGGCGCGGCGTTCGGTCCGGGCGGCCATGACCTTGGCGACGGCGGTGTCCAGGTCCGTTTCCACCTCGTCCAGGTAGCGTTTCCCGGCGCGTCGGCGCAGCCTGCTTTCATCCACGTCCACGATCAGCACGGCGCCGCCGTTCAAGGTGACGGCCAGCGGCTGCGCTCCGCCCATGCCACCGCAGCCGCCGGTCAGGGTCAGGGTTCCGGCCAGGGTGGCGTCTGCGTCGGCAAAGAGCTTGCGGGCGACGGCGCCGAAGGTTTCGAAGGTTCCCTGCAGGATGCCCTGGGTGCCGATGTAGATCCAGGATCCGGCGGTCATCTGCCCGTACATCATCAGGCCTTCCGCTTCCAGCCGGCGGAACTCGGGCCAGGTGGCCCAGTCCCCCACCAGGTTGGAGTTGGCGATCAACACGCGCGGCGCCCATTCGTGCGTGCGGAACACACCAACGGGTTTGCCGGACTGCACCAGCAGCGTCTCGTCTTCGGCCAGCGTGGACAGGGTACGGACTATCGCGTCATACGCTTCCCAGCTCCGGGCGGCACGGCCGGTTCCGCCGTAGACCACCAGGTCGGCGGGCCGTTCCGCCACCTCCGGGTCCAGGTTGTTCATCAACATGCGCAGGGGCGCCTCGGTCTGCCAGCTCTTTGCGGTCAGCCCGGTTCCCCGGGGTGCCCGGATCCGCCGGTCCGGGTCGGATGTGGTTGCCATAGCCAGACCGTAGCCCACGGTTCCCGCAAGCTACGGCCCGCCGGCCACACCGTCTGGGATACCAGACAGGGCCGGTGGTCAGACGCTGCCGGTAAGTCGGACGCTGCCGTTAGTTAAACATTGCCGCCGAGCCGGCGGGAAATCTCCGCGGCGCACCGGAGCAGGCCCGGCAGGTGCCTCTCGGCGAGGGCAGCGATGCCGTCGGGGACCTCCGGGTTCGCTGCGGTGACCGTGACGCTGGCGACGGCGTGCCCCGAGCGGTCCAGCACCGGTACCGCGAGCGAGGAAAAGCCTTCGGTGACCTCGTTTTCCTCCCAGGCGTAGCCGCGCTCCCGCACCTCTGCCAACAGATCGGGCAGGGCAGGGCCGCCGGCCCGTGAGGACCGCACTGCGGCCGGCTCCGAATACAGCGCGCGCAGCTGGACCCCGGTCATCTGCCCGAGCAGGGCCCGTCCGCTCGCGGTGCGGTGGGCAGGCAGCCGGACACCGGCATCGGTCACCAGCGGCTGCTGCCGGGGGGCGCGTTCTTCGATCACGTAGATCACGTCGGTTCCCTGCAGCACGGCCAGGTGGGCGGTGGCTTTCCCCTGGGCAACCAGTTTCCGCAGCGGGTAGCGTCCGATGCGCTGCAGGGGTGCCTGCCGGGCATATCCGGTGCCCAGTTCGTGCGCGGTGGCACCGAGGGCATACTTGCGCTCCTCGGGCAGGTGCACGGCAAACCCGTCGGACACCAGGGCGGCAAGCAGGTGGTAGGTGGTGGAGCGCGGCAGGGCCAGGTCGCGGGCCACGACGGCGGCACTGACCGGTCCGGCCTGCGTCCCGAGGTAGCGCAGGATGGCGAGCACCTGCACGGCTGCCGGGACCTGGACGCGGGAATACGGGACGGACATGGGCCGAGTCTAGGACAGTGTCTGGGATCCCAGAAACGGAATGCGGCGGGATGGTAGGTGCGGACCGGCTGCGGTGCTTGGATGGGTACGGGGCCGCTGTCCTGCGGCACCAGGAGTTCGGAGAATTTTCTCCGCGAGGACGGAGAGACATGGACACCATTTCCCGGGCAGTAGTCGAACTGGGGACCGGCCCGCTGGCCGCCGAAGACATCCTCGCCGTGGCACGCTGCGGCTCGGCGGTGAAACTGGCTCCCGAGGCGCTGGCGGCCATGGCTGCCTCCCGCAGCGTCATCGACAGCCTCGCTGCGGACGAGAAACCGCACTACGGCGTCTCCACCGGCTTCGGTGCGTTGGCGGTCAAGCAGATCCCGGCCGAACAACGCACCCAGCTGCAGCGTTCGCTGATCCGCAGCCATGCGGCGTCGTCCGGGGCGGAGGTGGACCGCGAGGTCGTGCGCGCCCTGATGCTCAACCGGCTGTCCACGCTGGCCACCGGCCGCACCGGGGTCCGGCCGGATGTGGCACTGGCCTACGCCGGCCTCCTCAATGCCGGAATCACCCCGGTGATCGGCGAATACGGCTCCCTGGGGTGCTCCGGGGACCTGGCGCCCCTCTCGCACTGCGCCCTGGCCCTGATGGGTGAAGGTGAGGTCCGCACCCGCGACGGCCGGCTGCTTCCGGCGGCCGCTGCGCTGGAGGAAGCCGGCCTGCAGCCGGTCCAGCTCCAGGAGAAGGAAGGCCTGGCACTGATCAACGGCACCGACGGCATGCTGGGGATGCTGACCCTGGCGATCGCGGACCTGCACCGGCTGTTGGCCACTGCGGACCTGGCTGCCGCCATGAGCGTGGAAGGCCTGCTGGGCAGCGATGCCGTGTTTGCCGCGGACCTCCAGGCCTTGCGGCCGCAGGCCGGGCAGGGCGAGTCCGCCGCCAACATCCGGGCGGTGCTGTCCGGGTCCGCGCTGATCGAAGAACAGAAAACCGGCGGTTTCACGCGGGTGCAGGACGCCTACTCGCTGCGCTGCGCCCCACAGGTGCACGGCGCGGCCCGCTCCACCCTCAGCCATGCGGAGGCCGTTGCCGCTGCCGAGCGCGCCTCCGCCATCGACAACCCGGTGGTCACGCTGGACGGCCGGCTGGAGTCCAACGGCAATTTCCATGGCGCACCGGTGGCCTATGTGCTGGATTTCCTCGCCATCGCCGTCGCGGATGTCGCCTCCATGAGCGAGCGGCGGACCGACCGCTTCCTGGACCGGTCCCGCAGCCACGGACTCAACGCCTTCCTCGCCCACGATCCCGGAGTCGACTCCGGCCACATGATCGCCCAGTACACCCAGGCCGGCATTGTCTCCGAGCTCAAGCGGCTGGCGGTGCCGGCATCGGTCGATTCCATTCCGTCCTCGGCCATGCAGGAGGACCACGTCTCCATGGGGTGGGCGGCCGGGCTGAAGCTGCGGCGTTCCGTGGACGGGCTGACCCGGGTGCTGGCCATTGAGCTCCTCACCTCCGCCCGGGCCCTGGACATGCGCGACGGCGGCGTGGACACCTCCCGGAGCGCCCCGGCGTCGTCTGCCGTGCGTGCTGCCATCCGCACCGTTGTCCCGGGGCCCGGCCCGGACCGTTATCTGGCCCCCGAAATCGAAGCCGTCCGGGTCCTGGTGGAAGAGGGCACCCTGCTGGCCGCAGTGGAGGATCTTCTGGGTACCGCCCTGCGCTGACCGGCGGAAACGGGCCCCCGGCCCCGCCGCACCCGGTGCGCGCTACGGGACACTGACCTAGGCTGGGCGGATGAACCAGGAACAGGATGCCCGGCGGCTGACCGCCCGGGTTACCGGTGACGTACAGGGTGTGGGTTTCCGCTACCGGACCATGCAACAGGCGGTGCGGCTGGGCCTGACAGGTGTCGCCTCCAACCGGCGGGACGGGTCCGTGCTCGTCGTCGCCGAGGGCAGCGGGCCGGCACTGGACGGACTGCTGGAATTCCTGGAGGGTCCGACGGCGCCCGGCACCGTTGCAGCCGTGGACGCGCGCTTTTCGACGGCGACCGGGGAGTTTGACGGGTTCAGCGCCGAATAGCTTCGGGCCGTCGCATGTGCCTCACGGAAGGCACGGATCGACACGCGGCACGTCCCGGGTTAAAAGGGAAAACGCCGGCAGACCTGGGGTTGGTTGGGGGAAACAACCTTGGTCTGCCGGCGCCCGGACCGGTCACTACTCGGTCCATTCATCACTCGCACCCTTATGAGGTACTAACTACAGTAAGCGCCCCGTCTGGGTAGGTGCTGGGGACAACCTGACAACTACCTGAGTATTTGTGGCTACGCGGCGGACACGAGTTCGCGGCTGCTCTGACGCTGCGACGATGCGCCGCGTGCCGGAGCAGCGGACAGGCCGCAGGCGGGAGCATTGGCCAGGCGCGGCAGGATGTCCTGCTGCGCGGTCCGGATGCCGGGAACGCTCATCAGCGGGGCGCCGCCCTTTGCCGGTGCCGGTCCGCCGGCGGCCGGCGCCTTGGCGGAACCATCGGGACGGCCCGTCCCTTTGCCTGCCGAGCCGGATTTCTTTCCGGAAGTCTTCTTCGGTGCCGTCCCGGCGGTGTTACCCGCCCGCGAGCCGGTGCTGGTGGCCGGACGGGACTTGGCGGCCTGGGACTTCTTGGGCTGGGCGGACTGCTTCGGTCCGGACTTCTTTTTCTTGGCCGACTTGTTGACCGGGGACTTGGTCACGGTCTTGGCCGGAGCAACCATGGCGGCAGCCGCGGCAGCGGACTTTTCCGCGGCAGCTGCAGCCGTCAGGGCCGCGGTCCGGGCCGCTAGGGCCGCGGCAACATCCAGTGCATCAACATTCTGCGGCATCCGCACGGCGGGGCTGCCGGTGGCAGCGGCCGGGCGGAGTGCGGCCATGATTTCCTCCGTGGCGGACCGGGCGGTATCAACGAAGACTGCGGCGGCGCTGTCCTCGGGCACGGTCTCCACCCGCTGGCGGGCGGCCCGGGTGAGGAACCGGTACACAGCCGAGATGACAACCAGCAGGGCCGCGCCCGTCGTGTACAGAAGAATCAGGGAAAAGGCCAGTGAGGTGGTGCCGCCGGAAAAGAACCCGACTCCGATAATGGCGAAAATCAGCCACAGCGTACTAAGAATCGTGAGGATGGTACGAACCCGGATGTAGAGCGGACGCTGCTGCACGCCAATAACTTTTGGCGGCAAGAATTCTGGCACTGAGACTGACCTTTCGGGCACTGATTTTGGAGATGTTTGGGGTTTTTGCCGGAGCGGCTTGGTACTACAACTCTAGGCATCCATTGGCGGCCTAACGACCATACGCGCCCCCCTTGGCTGATTCGTTACGTGCCAAGCGGTGAGAGATTGGTCACAGTGCGCTCCGGGCAGGGCTGAGCACCTCCTCCGCGGTGTTTTTCCGCCCGTTTGTGCCCCTGTCCTCCCCGGTTGTCCCGAGGATTATCCGCGCCGCGAGTTCGGCAATTCCGGAGGAGGTCTGGAACCCGTAGCCGCCCTGCCCGGCGAGCCAGAACAACCCCGGAACCACCGGATCCCACCCCACTACGGGCACTCCGTCATGTGCTTCCGTGCGCAGGCCGGTCCAGGCCCGGGAGACGCCGGTGATACCCATGGTGGTGACCTCGTTGACCAGTTCGATAAGCGCCTGCACATCACCCTCCCGCGGCCGGGCATCCTCAGCGGCGCTGGGTTCGCTTTCCGAGGGAGAGATCAGCACCTGGCTGCCCTCGGGGCGGTAGTAGAAGCGGTCCTGCGCGTCAGCGACCATGGGGGCACCGGCAGCCAGCGGGTGTTCGACGTCAACGACGGCGGCGGTGCGCCGGTACGGGGTCAGGCCCAGCGGGCGGGCACCGAACATACCGGCAACCCCGTCGGCCCACGCTCCGGCAGCATTGACCACTACCGGGGCGGTGAATACGGACTCCTGCGCGGAGACGGCCCACTGCCCTGTACCCGTGTCCGCCGCCGCGGCGCCGGACGACACGCGCCGTGCCGCATCGATCCTGCGGCCGGTGGCGATCCGTCCGCCTGCGGCCGTGAGACGGGCGCGGTGGTACTCGAGCAGGGCATCGGTATTGCAGGCCACCGAGGTGGTGTCCAGAGCGGCGGCACGGAAGGACCCGGGCCGCAGCTCCGGGGCAAGCCCGAGCGCTTCCGCGGGCATCACCGGGTGCATATGGGAACTGGCCCGGTCCCGCACGGCTTCTTCATCACCTATCAGCAGGAAGCTCCGGGGCGTGAGGATCGGTTCGGGTAATCCTGCCTCCGCTGCCCGGATCAGGGCCAGCGTCCGCAGGGTCAGGTCCTGCACCACGGGCGGCCCGTAGCTGGGGATCAGCTGGCGTGCCGAACGGGAGGACGTGTGGTAGCCCAGCGTCGGTTCCGCCTCCACCAGCACAACGTCCGCGCCGTGCCCGGCCGCGAGCTCGGAAGCCAGCGACAAACCGGCAATCCCGCCGCCGATAACCAGGATTTCGCATGACCCGTCCTGGTCCGCCGATTCTGCCGATGTGGTCATGTAAACGTCCTTTCCGGGTACTGGCCGACAGGCTCTGTCAGGGTTCTTCCGCGCCGCGCCCCATGTTCTCCAGCGTCATCAGGGTCGCGTCGTCGGCGCTTTCACCGATTTCCGCCTGCCGGATGCGCAGCGCCAGCAGCATCTCCTGGGCGGTGACGGGCAGGCTGGCTGCCTGCAGGAACGCTTCGGGATCCGGCACCAGGCCCAGCTCCACTGCCCGCCACGCGCCGTCGGAGGCCAGGACCACCCGCCTCGGCTGTCCCAGCCGGACGCCGCGCGCCTGGTAGGCAGCTTCCGACTCCCGGCGTGCCACCCACAGCCGGCCCGGCGTGTTGCGCAGTTCGCGGTCCTGGATCCGCAGTGCGCGCTCCTGCTCGGGATCGTCCGCATGCATCAGGCGGATGTCCGCGGGTTCGTGGGTCACATGGACCACGGAGCCGTCCATCAGTTCCACCACGGCATGGCAGTCGGCCAATGCCAGGAGCTCCACGCCGTTGTTATGCAGGTGTGCCAGACAGAGCGCCGCGGAGGGGAACCGGGTGCGCTCCTCCCCCACCAGGTTTCGGGCCAGGGTGTCCATCCGGGAAAGGGCGTTGGCCAGCACCTGCCGGGCGGGCGCACTGCCGGAGCCTGCAGCTTCGGTCAGCAGCAGGTCCAGCTGCCGGGCATACCAGGCAGGGTCCGAGGGGCCGGGCAGGCCAAGCTGGGCAAGCAGGGAACTGGCACCGTCGATCACCCAGGCCGTAGCCCCCGCATAGCCGCAGGTATCCTCCTGCACGTGCCCGTCACCCTCAACGGAGATCCGCACCGAGTGCTTCCAGCGGCCCACCTAGCGCAGCCCGTCCGCGTCGCCGGTGAGGATTTCCATCAGGGTTTCCGATCCCACCAGGTTCAATCCCGGGGCGTCGTCGGAATTGGCCAGCAGGATGGTGGCGATGCAGAGGGCCCAGCCCCGGGCGCGGTCCCAGATGTAAGGATCTCCTGCGTACTGCGGGCCCAGGGCGTTGCGGAACGCGGACCGGCCATCGGCGTCGAACACCAGCCAGGCGGTGGCCAGGTCGGTGGCCGGGTCCCCGGCGGTCATGTCCCCGAAATCGATGACCGCCTGCAGCGCCTCGTTTTTGGAAACGAGGTTCGCGGCATGCAGGTCACCGTGCAGCCACAGCGGCGGGCCCGGCCACGCCGGGATCTGCTGTGCCTCGTCCCACAGCTCCCGGACCCGGGCCGCGTGCGGGACCATGCCGGAGTCCAGCCGCTGCAGCACCGACTCATACCGGCTGGAAAGCGGGCCGCCGCGGTACGGATTGCGGGGGTAGTCCGCCGGCGCCGGCCGGTGGAAGGCGTTGAGGAAGCCTGCCAGCCCGGGCGCCAGGCCCAGGTTGCGGTCCCGCGGCTGCTGGGAGACGTCCTGTCCGTCGAACCAGCGGGTGATGCTCCACGGCCACGGGTACAGCTCGCACGCCGTGCCGCAGAAGACCGGGGCCGACGTGGGCACCGGGACGTCCGCGGTCAGTTCAGGCAGCCAGCGCTGTTCGTTGGCGGTCAGTCCGGCTGCGGAGCGGCGCCGCGGCAGCCGGATGGCGTAGTCACTGCCGAGCCGGTAGATGTGGTTGTCCCAGCCGCTGCCCGCTGCCCACAGGTCCAGGCCGGCCAGGTCCGGGCGCTGTTCCTCGACCAACTGCCGCACCAGCGCCGGGTCTGCGGCAATCTCGACTGCTGGAAGGTTGGCCATTCCGAAAGCCTACCCGGCGACTGTGGTGCCGGTCACCTCGGTCAAGCGCCTGCTTAAGCCGCCGGACCCCGGCAGGCGGGATGCCTGCCGGGGTCCGGAACGGACGGATACCGGGTGTTAGCCCTGTACCCCCAGGCGTTCCAGGATCAGTTCGCGCACGCGGCCGGCGTCGGCCTGTCCGCGGGTGGCCTTCATCACGCCGCCCACAATCGCGCCTACGGCCTGGACCTTGCCGCCGCGGATCTTGTCCGCCACTGCGGGCTGGGCCGCCAGGGCGGCGTCGATGGCTTCGAGCAGGGGACCGTCGTCGGAGACCACGGCGAGGCCGCGCTTCTCGATGACTTCCTCCGGGCTGCCTTCGCCGGCGAGGACGCCGTCGAGCACCTGCCGGGCCAGCTTGTCGTTGATCTTTCCGGCCTGGACCAAGCGGTCCAGTTCCACGATCAGTTCCGGCGTGACGCCAACGTCCACCGGATCGACTTCGGCTTCCTTGGCGCGGCGGGCCACTTCACCCATCCACCACTTGCGGGCGACCTGGGCGGAGGCGCCTGCGGCGACGGTCTCCTCGATGGCTTCCATCACTCCGGCGTTGACCACGTCGCGGAACTCGGCGTCCGAGTAGCCCCAGTCCTCCTTCAGCCGCTTGCGGCGCTCGGCCGGCGGCTCGGGCAGGCGGGAGCGCAGCTCCTCGATCCACTCTTCAGTGGTGACCACGGGAACCAGGTCCGGTTCCGGGAAGTACCGGTAGTCATCGGCGTCGGACTTCGGCCGTCCCGAGGTGGTGGAACGGGTGTCCTCATGCCAGTGCCGGGTTTCCTGCACAATCGTGTTGCCGGATTCCAGCACGGCAGCGTGGCGCTGGATCTCGAAGCGGACGGCGCGTTCGACGGCGCGCAGCGAGTTCACGTTCTTCGTCTCCGAGCGCGTGCCGAACTTTTCCTGGCCGTAGGGGCGCAGCGAAACGTTGGCGTCGCAGCGCACGTTGCCGCGTTCCATCTTGGCGTCGGAGACTCCCAGGTTCTTCACGATTTCCCGGATGGCGGCCACGTAGGCCTTTGCCAGCTCGGGGGCCCGTGCACCGGCGCCTTCGATCGGCTTGGTGACAATTTCCACCAGCGGCACGCCGGCGCGGTTGTAGTCCACCAGCGAGAAGTCGGCGCCCTGGATGCGCCCGGCGGCACCGCCCATGTGGGTGAGCTTTCCGGCGTCCTCTTCCATGTGGGCACGCTCGATCTCGACCCGGAAGACGGTGCCGTCCTCCAGCTCGATGTCCAGGTAGCCGTCGTACGCAATCGGATCTTCGTACTGGGAGGTCTGGAAGTTCTTGGGCGTGTCCGGGTAGAAGTACTGCTTCCGGGCGAAGGTGCAGGATTCGGCGATCTTGCAGTTCAGGGCCAGGCCGATGAGGATCGAGTACTCCACGGCCGTCTTGTTCACGACCGGCAGGACGCCGGGCATGCCCAGGTCCACCGGGGTGACGGCGGTGTTCGGCTCGTCGCCGAAGATGTTCGGTGCGTCGGAGAACATCTTGGTCTTGGTGTTCAGCTCAACGTGGACCTCGAAGCCCAGTACCGGGTCGTACTTCTCAATGGCCTCGTCGAAGGACAGGGTTTCATCCTGGATGTGGACGGACATTTACTTCACTCCTCCGAGTACGGGTGCCTGGGCGAGCAGCGGGCCGCCCCACTTCTGCTCCAGCATGCCTTCAAGGGCGGCACCGGCGCGGTACAGGCGGATGTCTTCGCGGGCGGGGGCCAGGAACTGGATGCCAACGGGCAGTCCGTCGGACAGGCCGCCGGGGATCGAGATGCCCGGGACGCCGGCCATGTTGGCCGGGATGGTGGCCACGTCGTTCAGGTACATGGCCAGCGGGTCGTCCAGCTTTTCCCCGAGCTTGAACGCCGTGTTGGGCGAGGTGGGGGAAATCAGCACGTCGGCCTGCGCGAACGCGGCGTCGAAGTCGCGCTGGATCAGGGTGCGCACCTTCTGGGCCGAGCCGTAGTAGGCGTCGTAGTAGCCGGCGGACAGGGCGTAGGTGCCCAGGATGATGCGGCGCTTGACCTCGTCGCCGAAGCCGGCGGCGCGGGTGGCGCCCATCACGCGTTCAATGGTCAGCGGCGGTTCAGCGGGCAGCTCGCGCATGCCGTACCGGACGCCGTCGTACTTGGCCAGGTTGGAGGAGGCCTCGGACGGCATGATCAGGTAGTAGGCGCCGAGGGCGTACTTGAAGTTGGGGCAGGACACCTCAACAATTTCGGCACCTGCGTCCCGCAGCATGTCCAGGGACTCGTTGAAGCGGGCCTGGATGCCGGCCTCGTAGCCTTCGCCCTGCAGTTCCTTGATAACGCCGATGCGCATGCCGGCAACGTTGCCGTTGCGGGCGGCGTCGGCCAAGGAACCCACCGGGTCCGTCAGGGAGGTGGAGTCACGCGGATCGTGGCCGCCGATGACTTCCTGCAGCAGCGCGGCGTCGAGCACGGTGCGCGATACCGGGCCGATCTGGTCCAGCGAGGAGGCCATGGCGATGGCGCCGTAGCGGGAGACGCCGCCGTAGGTGGGCTTGACGCCCACGGAACCGGTGACGGCAGCCGGCTGGCGGATCGATCCGCCGGTGTCGGTGCCCAGGGCCAGCGGTGCCTCGAACGCGGCGACGGCAGCTGCGGACCCGCCGCCGGAGCCGCCGGGAATGCGGTCCAGGTCCCACGGGTTGCGGGTGGGGCCATAGGCGGAGTGCTCCGTGGAGGAGCCCATGGCGAACTCGTCCAGGTTGGTCTTGCCGAGCATCGGCATCCGTGCGGCACGGATCTTGGAGATGACCGTGGCGTCGTACGGGCTCATCCAGCCCTCGAGCATCTTGGAACCGGCCGTGGTGGGCTGGCCCTTGGTGACAATCAGGTCCTTGATGGCAATGGGTACGCCGGCCAGTTCGTGCAGCTGCTCGCCTGCCGCCCGGGCCTTGTCGACGTCGGCGGCAACGGCCAGCGCTTCGTCGGTGTTCACGTGCAGGAAGGCGTTGACGGCGCCGTCCACCTCGCTGATGCGGTCCAGGTGCGCCTGGGTGACCTCGACGGCGGTGACCTCGCGGGCGGCCAGCTTGGCGGCCAGCTGCGCGGCGCTTGATGTAATCAGTTCACTCATGGAAGCTTTTACTCCTCATCCAGGATGGCAGGGACCTTGAAGCGGCCGGCGGCATTGTCGGGAGCACCGGACAGGGCTTCTTCATTGGTCAGCGTCTGCCCCACAACGTCCTCGCGGAAAACGTTGGTCAGCGGGATGGGGTGGGAGGTGGCCGGGATGTCCTCGCCGGCAACTTCGCTTACGGATTTGATCGAATCCACGATGACATCGAGTTCGCCGGCCATCTTGTCCAGCTCGTCGTTGGTCATCTCAATGTGGGCCAGCCGCGCCAGGTGCGCCACAGCCTCACGATTGATCTCAGACATGAGTCTCCCATGCGTCTTATATAGGAACATTCGGTATTTAACCGGTATCCGTTCCAGTCTACGGCGTTCGGGGACAGCGCATGCAGGCCGCGACACACGCTCCCGGCATGCGAAAGCCGTCCCGCCGCCGTCGGGCGCCGGGACGGCTTGGGCGTCGCGGGCGAAAAACCGCCGGTTTGGGAAAAACCCTGCGGTTTGGGAAATCACTGCCACTGCGCGGCGCAGGGATTTCCCAAACCGGCAGCAAATCCCAAACCGCAGGGGAACCTACAGGCCGCGTCTTGCGAAGGAGCGTTAGACGGCCTTGCGGAAGACCCAGAGAATGTAGTCTTCGCCGGGGACGGTCCAGTCCCGTTCCGGCACCCGGACAAAGCCCAGGGACAGGTAGAGGGCGTGGGCGTTCAGCATGGTGGTCATGCTGGTGAGGCTGACCGCCTCGATGCCGTCCTTGTTCCGGGCGTACTCGATGATGGCGTTCACCAGGGCGCGGCCCACTCCCCCGCGCTGCACGGCCGGGTCCACGGCCAGCATCCGGAATTCGAGCTCGCCTTCAATGGCAATGTCCGTGTAGGGCTGGCCGGCGTAGGTGATGGCTGCCGACGCTGCGACCTTGCCGTCGAGTTCGGCTACCCACAGTTCGGTGTGCTTGGCGCGGTCCTCGACGTTTTCGAGTTCCTTGATGTAGGGATTGTCGGCCTCGATGTGCTGGCCGTGCAGGTAAGCCTCACGGGTAATCCGGCGAATATCGTCAAAATCAGCCTCGGTGGCAAGCCGGATGGTGATGCTCATGCGTGTTACGAATCCTTACGGTCTTGGTTGAAGTGCACGTAGATTCTATCCCCGTCCCGGTGTCGGCAAGGACCGGGGTGAGGGCGGGCACATCAACCGGGCACGCTGCGGGTTCACCGCCGCCGGGCTGCAGCGCAGGTCACGCAGAAACGGGTCTCGGGCCGGATCTCCAACCGGGCCGCCGGGATGGGGTTGCCGCAGCGTTCACAGATGCCGTAGGTATTGGCGTCCAGGCGGCGGCGTGCCTCCTGCAGTTCCACCAGGGAGGTATCCGCAGCTGCGAGCAGAGCCACTTCGTTGGCGCGCTCCACCGAAACGGTGGTGCCTTCCGGGTCATGCTCATCATCGGCCGGGATGTCCTTGGCCGCCAAGGTGACTTCCCGGATGACGGCGGTCAGGGTGTCGATCTGCTCGCGGGTCCGGTCAATGCGTTCGTTGATCAGCGTCGCGAAAAAGGCGGTGTCCAGCTCCGCCGGGGTCTGTACCGGGGGCCGGGCGGGAGCGAGGTCGGGCGCCGTCCGTGCGGCCTTCCGCGGGGCAGCGGTTGCTTTGCGAGGCAAGGGGTTCCTCCTGTGAGTCGATGCTGCACGGGGATTAGTCGCATAAATTATCCGCTGTCCGGCACGGAAACCCGGCACGGCAAAGGGCGTCTTTCCTCAGGGCTTAATCCCGGTAGGCTTCGGGGCATTACCAGGCGATACAAGGGGAACCATGGTTGACGCGCACTACACCGAACCGCGCTTGGTGGCCCTCTATGACGAGGACAACGCCGACCGGTGGGACACCGACTTCTATGCCGGTCTGCTCGACCGCCGGGAACGCGGGCGGATAGCGGACGTGGGCTGCGGGACCGGGAGTTTTGCCGTGCGCCTGGCGCAGGCCGGCCATGCCGTGACCGGCGTCGATCCTGCGGCCGGCATGCTGGAGGTTGCCCGGTCCCGGCCGGGCGGGGACCTGGTGACGTGGCTGGAGGGAACCGCGGAAGACCTGCCGGCCGGCCCGTTTGATGCCGCCGTCATGACGGGCCACGCGTTCCAGTGCCTGCTGACGGAGGCCAAGATGCTGGCAGCCCTGGTTGCGGTCCGCTCCCGCCTGGCGCCCGGCGGCACCTTTTATTTTGAGACCCGGAACCCGGTGGCCAAGGCGTGGGCGGAATGGGACAGCGGCCGCACCGGGCCGGAGATCCGGGAATCCTCAGCGGGGACACTGGAAGTGGAGTGGGAACTGCTGGCGGTAGTGGACCGGCCTGAGGGCGTGCTGGTCACTTTTGAGGACCGGACCCGGTTCCTTTCCGACGGCGAACTGTTTGCCAGCCGGAGCATACTCAACTTTCCGTCGGCCCCGTTGCTGGAACGGCTGCTCGCCGAGGCCGGCTTCAGCTCGGTGGATTGGTACGGGGACTGGGAGGGCGGACCCTTCGTGGAAACGTCCAGCCGGGAAATCATCGTCGCTGCGCGGCGGTAGGAAAGCAGGCAGCCGCCCGGCGGAGCCAGCAGGACACCTAGCCCGGCAGCACGGCCCCGGCGGTGGTCACGCCAGCCTCGCGCTCGGCGTCGTTGGCGGGCCGCAGCGGGCGCTGAACCGGCACTCCCGCCTCCTCCGCGATCAGTGCCCCGGCGGCATAGTCGTATTCGTTCAGGCCGCGCTCGGTAAAGGCGTCGAGTGTCCCGTCGGCCACCATGCACAGGTCCAGCGCGGCCGAACCGATCCGGCGCACGTCGGCAAACTGTCCGGCCAGGGCCGGCAGCGCCGCGTACTGCTCGTCCCGTACATCGGCGTTGTACGAGAACCCGGTGCCCAGCAGCTTTCCGACCCGCTGCGGGTCGGGTCCGGTGAGCTGGCGGACGGTGCCGTGCTCGGCGAGCCAGGCCCCGTGGCCGCGGGCCGCCGAGTACACCCGTACCAGTGCCGGAGCGTGGACGACGCCGGCCAGCCACTCGCCGTCGTCGTTCACCGCTGCCACGGACGTTGCGTAGTAGACGATGTCGCGGATGAAGTTGGTGGTGCCGTCCAGCGGATCGATGGACCAGCGGATGCCGGACGGGTGGGGCGGGACTACGGGGTCCAGCTCCTCCCCCGTGACCACGTCATTCGGGCGCAACCGCGCGAGCACCTCGCGGACCGCCACCTCCGCCGCGGTGTCGAAGTCAGTGACCCAATCGCCGTCGGCACTCTTGTTCACCGCGTTCAGGCCGCCGGCGGAGCGCCGCGCCAGCACTGCAGCTCCAGCTGCAGCGGCCTGGCGGGCCACCTCGAGCAGTTCCAGCGGGTCGGCCGCGTCCGGCAGCGGGCTCATGCGGTACCTTCCTCTGCTGCTTCCCCTCCGGGTTCTGCTCCATCCGGCACGGACCCTTCGGCCAGCAGCGTCCGGAACCCGTCTTCGTCGATGACCCGGACACCCAGCTGCTCGGCCTTGTCCAGCTTGGTGCCGGCGTTTTCCCCGGCCACCACGTAGTCGGTCTTCTTGGAGACCGAGCCGGAGGCCTTGCCGCCGCGGGACAGGATGGCTTCCTTGGCCTCGTCGCGGCTGAAGTTCGGCAGGGTCCCGGTGACGACGACGGTCAGTCCCTCCAGCGTCCGCGGCATGGATTCGTCACGCTCATCAGCCATCCGCACACCCGCGGCAGCCCATGCGTCCACGATCTCGCGGTGCCAGTCCTCCGCGAACCATTCCTTCAGCGCCGCGGCGATGGTGGGGCCGACGCCGTCCACGTGCGCCAGCTGCTCTTCGGTCGCGGCCCGGATGGCCTCCATGGAGCCGAACGCACCGGCCAGGGCGCGTGCCGCCGTCGGGCCTACGTGCCGGATGGACAAAGCCACCAGCACCCGCCACAGCGGCTGGGTCTTGGCCTTCTCCAGTTCGTCAAAGAGCTTTCGGGTAGTGGCCGAGGGAACGGACGGCTTTTTGGCGGTTCCCTTGGTGTAGAAGTACGGCACGAGTTCGGTGCCGTCCACCACACCCTTGACGCGCTTTGGCCGTTCGATCCGCACGTCCGCCAGGTCCTCGACTTTCAAGTCGAACAAACCCGCTTCGCTGGTGAGTGGCGGGTTTTCCGGCTCGGCGGGTGAGGTGAGCGCAATGGCCGCCTCCCAACCGAGCGCCTCAATGTCGAAGGCGCCGCGGCCGGCCAGGTGGAACACCCGTTCGCGCAGCTGCGAGGGGCAGGACTTTGCGTTGGGGCAGCGGATGTCCACGTCCCCTTCCTTGGCCGGCTTCAGCTCGGTGCCGCAGGAGGGGCAGTGCGTGGGCATCACGAAGTCACGTTCACTGCCGTCACGGAGTGCGACGACGGGGCCCACGATTTCAGGGATCACGTCGCCGGCCTTGCGCAGCACCACGGTGTCGCCGATCTTCACGCCCTTGGCCTTAACCACGTCCTGGTTGTGCAGGGTGGCCATTTCCACGGTGGACCCGGAGACCAGCACCGGAGTCATGATCCCGTACGGCGTGACCCGGCCGGTGCGGCCCACGTTGACGCGGATGTCCAGCAGCTTGGTGTTCACTTCCTCCGGCGGGTACTTGTAGGCCACGGACCAGCGGGGCACCCGGGACGTGTTGCCCAGCGCGCGCTGCAGGCCGAAGTCATCGACCTTGACCACAATGCCGTCAATTTCGTGCGAGAGATCGTGCCGGTGCTCGCCGTTGTCGGCAATGTACTTCAGCACTTCTTCGTAGGTGTCCAGCACCTTGTAATAGGGCGACGTCGGCAGTCCCCACTGCTTCAGCAGTTCGTAGGTCTCGGACTGGCTCGCCACGTTGAGTCCTTCGCGGGCCCCGATGCCGTGCACGTACATGCTCAGCGGGCGGCGGGCGGTGACTTCGGGGTCCTTCTGCCGCAGGGAACCGGCAGCGGCATTGCGCGGATTGGCGAACGGGGCCTTGCCCGCTTCCACCATGGTTTCGTTCAGGTGCGCGAATTCTTTGGAGGGGATAAAGACCTCGCCGCGGATTTCCATTTCCGCCGGGAGGTTTTCACCCTTGAGGGTGCGCGGGATGGAGGCGATGGTGAGCACGTTGTGGGTGATGTCCTCACCCGTGGTCCCGTCGCCGCGGGTGGCGGCCCGAACCAGTTCGCCGTTGCGGTAGAGCAGGTTCACCGCCAGTCCGTCGATCTTCAGTTCGGTGAGCCACTTGATCTTCGCGCCGGGGGCAATGTTGGCCACGGAGGACTCCGTTTTGCGGACCCAGGCGTCCAGTTCGTCCAGGGAGAAGACATCCTCGAGGCTGTACATCCGCTGCAGGTGTTCCACCGGGGCGAAGGCCGCCGAGACTTCGCCGCCGACTTCCTGGGTGGGTGAGTCGTTGGTGACCAGCTCGGGGTGCAGCGCCTCGATTTCCTCCAGGCGGCGGTAGAGCGTGTCGAACTCAGCGTCTGAAACCAGGGGCGCGTCTTCGTTGTAATACGCGAACCGGTAGCGGCGCACCTGTTCGGCGAGCGCCTGGTATTCCTCGCGCAGGTCCCCGGCGGGCGGGGTATCGGTGCTGACCGAGTCGACGGCGGCTTCGGTGTCCGTGGTTTCCGGGGATGTCTTGGCTGTGCTCACCTAACCAATCTTGCCGTATACCGTCCGGTTGCGGGAGTTGCGCTGCACGCCGTCGTTGGCTGGCGACGTCTGTGTCGCCGCGCGTCCGGGCTTGCCAACTACGGGACATTCTCAGGTTGGAGGGTTCTTCCGCCACGAGACGTTGGAATTGCCCTAGCGCGCCGCCGGCTTGAGCCGGTTCTGGAACATCTCCACGTCCGTCACCGCAGACTCCGACTGGACGGTCCAGTACACGCCGGCGTCGGCCTTGTTCAGGCCCAGCGACTCCGCAACATCGGCGTTGTGTCCGGTGTAGAAGAGACGGAAAACCCGGCCCCCGCCGTCGTGCGCCACATCCGTGATCCGGAACGGTTGCCCCTGCCACCGGCACACAGCATTGACCTCGAACAAGTCATTCAGTTCCGAGAGCGGCACCTCGCGGCTCCAGCACCCGCGCATCGTCCGGCGGAATCCGGTGATCTCGGCCGGCGGTTCCGACGAGCGGTTTCTGAAAAATCAAAGTCTCCTGCTTTCCGCAGCCCTCGGGCAGCGATAAGTGCTGACGCTTCCTACTTCTTCAAGTCCTTCTCAACCATCTGGATGTCTTCCAGATCCTCCCAGGGGAAAGTCCCGACATACTCCCCCCGACCGACCATGACAATCTCAGGGATTTCCCCTCTCCCGGCCTTCGCCTCTTGGTCCGGATCACCGCCCACGCGAGCCTCCACCAGGCCGTTGTGATATCTACCCAGGCTGACGACCAATCCCCGCCACTTTGCAGTGACTATAACCTTGATCAACCGGTCAAGCGCCTCTTCAGGAACTTCTAACCGCCAATCTTGGGGACGGCCGGATTCATCCGTTCGGGAAGGAGACCATTCCGGACCCGGGGTCTCAGAGTCGTATGCATAGAGCATAAAGGTCCGACGCCTTTCTTTTGCGACGTACCACTGGCCATGCCAGACCCCATAGTATTGGGGCACTAACATCCCATTCGGTAAAGTCTCCACGGAATGATGCGCTTCCATTCTTCGCCCTTCCCCCCTCGTTTCCTTAGCACGCGGAAGTCGTGTGCAACTCAGCCCCCGGAACCGGTGACGCTCCTCCACATTCCAGTTCCTCCATCGGGCCGTTTCATATCCTGATCGGAAATAGCAGCCAGAACCCGCTCGCCACCGGCCCCCCTCATCATCGAAGGGTTACAGCTACTACAGGGGTGGGAGTCGAAGCTCCCACCCGGTGGAATTAGTTGGAAGTGCCGCCAAGCCCAAGCTTCGGAGCCAACCACCCGGGAATGTGCTCCGGATTCCGCGGGAACCACTGCTGGTCCTCTACGTAGGACTCGTCGTCCAGCGGGAAACTCCAGTCTGCTTCCTCGTCGTAGTTGTAGTGCCTTTCCACATGCCCCTGATTATCAATGTGCATCTCCATCGAGAACCAGGTGCCGGACCCCGGCCGATACATCAGTTTCCGCAATTCCAAGAGCAGGTCAAAGGAATCATCCGATGCGTTTCCGTGCTCCTCGCTGCTGTCCACGTCACGGGCCAACGCGGTCTCCAACACAGTCCGCCGCAAAACCAGATCCGGACCCGCCAACTGTTCAGACACCCGCCACCCCCTCATCATCGGATGATTGCAGCTACTGCACGTGCGGGAACCGAAGCTCCCAACCGGTGGAACTAGTTGGAAGCGCCGCGATGGTGTCGCGGTTGCCCTCCACCATCATGGCGATATGCGCCGGGCTGAGCGGTTTCAGAAAAATTACGAGACTCTGCTTCCTGCTGCCCTCGGGCAGCGATAAGTGCCGACCAGCCCTACTTCTTCAAGTCCTTCTCAACCATCTGGACGTCTTCCAGATCCTCCCAGCGAAAGGTCCCCACATACTCTCCGAAGCCGTGCATAACTATTTCGGGGATCTCTCCGCGGCTGACCTTGTCCTTCTGGCCCTGGTTTACACTCACCCGAGCATGGACCAGACCGTTGTCGTATTGCACAAGACCGAGATCAAACCCCTTCCACGTGGCTGACACCGCTACCTTGACCAAGCGGTCGAGGTCTTGTTTGGACACTTTCAACATCCAGCTCTCCGGACGACCGAATCCGTCCGTATCCGGGGAGGCATACCACTCCGGATCCGGAGGGTTGGTCTCGTTCGACGAGAGCAAATAGACGCCGCCCCTGAACGGGTCCGCCGAAAACCACAGGCCTCTCCAAAGCCCATAGCAGTGCGGGATCGGCATCCCATTCGGGAGTCTCTCCACAGAATGATGTGCTGCCATTCGTCGCCCTGTCATCGTGTCCTGTCCCCGTGCCCGAGGTGCCCGGGAGCCTCGCTTAGTCCACCCGCCGGAGCCAGGGACGCACCTCCACGTTCCGGTTTCCCCACCCGGCCGTTCCGTATCCTGAACGAAAACAGCAGCCAGAACCCGCTCGACACCGACCCCCTCATCATCGGTGATTAACGAGCCAAGTCCCGTTCCGACGCCAAGCGCTGCAAAACGACGTCCATCACGCCACCATTTTCAGCCACCTGCCTACCCCCTAATATCCGGTGCCCTAGCCCGCCGCCGGCTTGAGCCGGTTCTGGAACATCTCCACGTCCGTCACCGCAGACTCCGACTGGACGGTCCAGTACACGCCGGCGTCGGCCTTGTTCAGTCCCAGCGACTCCGCAACATCGGCGTTGTGCCCGGTGTAGAAGAGACGGAAAACCCGGCCCCCGCCGTCGTGCGCCACATCCGTGATCCGGAACGGCTGGCCCTGCCACCGGCACACCGCATTGACCTCGAACAAGTCATTCAAATCCGAGAGCGGCACCTCGCGGCTCCAGCACCCGCGCATCGTCCGGCGGAATCCGGTGATCTCGGCCGGCGGTTCCGACGCCGCAGCCAGCACCGCCTTGTCACCCACCACATCGGCCGGGAACTGGAAACCGTCCCAGACGGCCACCCAGCCGATCACGGTCTGCGGAGAGATGTGCCGGGGCGTAGGGATGTCCGAGCCCTCCAAGACGCCCCACCCCGAAGCGACATCTATATACATGGCCAGCAACTGTTCCTGCTGCCCCTCCCGGATCCGCCACAACTGCGCCCGCGGAGGAATCCGGCACTCGTCCAGGAACCACACCGGTGCCACTCCCCCGCCCCAGCGGGCAAACCCGGTACCGGTGAACGGCGGCCGGTCCACGAACTCCGGCGCCGTCGCCGAATGCACATAGACCGACGGCGGCGCCTCGAAGCGCAGCACGTCCAGGTGGTCCGCCGCCGGGTCCCAGGGAGACCCGGGGAAACCCAGCCCGTGCGCCTCATACAGTTCCCGGGGCGACTTCACCTGCGCGACGTCGGCGGCGTTGAGGACGAAACCTGTGATGGTGTCGCGGTTGCCCTCCACCATCATGGCGATATGCGCCGGGCTGAGCGGTTTCTGAAAAATCAAGATTCCCTGCTTTCCACTGCACGTCGAGGCAGCTATAAGTGCCGACGAATCCTACTTCTTCAAGTCCTTTTCGACCATATTCATCCGCCTGCCGCGAGGGGGACCAATCGCAGACGGACTTTCCGGCCCATCGTGCCGTCCCCCGAAAACTAAATACCGAAAAGATTACTCGGCATGTGGTTTTCCACCACTCGGTTATCCGAGGTTTCCTCTCCCGGAACGACGGCCCAGTAAACACCGGCGTCGGCCTTATTCAGTCCCAGTGCCTCTGCACGGTCAGCGTTGTGTCCGGTGTAAAAGACCCGGAAGACCCGTCCGTCCTGACCTTGGGCGACATCGGTTATCCGGAACGGTTCGCCCCGCCAAGTGCAGGTAGCCAGCAACTCGAAGGAGTCCTCCACCTCCGCCGCCGGCACCTCCAACGACCAGCAGCCCCGCGGCATTTCGCGGAACGGACCAAACTCCGCCGGCGGCTGCGTCGGGGCCGCCAGCACCGCCTTCTCACCCACCAGATCGGCACGGAACCGGTGCCCGCGCCACACAGCGTTCCACCCCATGATGTGCGAGGGAATGCTCCTGCCCGGCTGCGGTGTTCCTGTGGGAGGAGTCTGCACCAGTGCCCACCCGTAAGCGGCATGCATATACACCGCCACCAGGTCCTCACGGCCGCCTGCTGTCACCCGCCACAGCTCAGCCCCGGCTGGGATCGCGGATTCGTCCAGAAAATACAGGGGCACGACGCCGCCGGACCAGGTCGCGAACCCGGTCCCCGTGAACGGGTGCCGGTCCACAAACTCCGGGGCCATCGCCTTATGCACATATAGGGGCAGCGGATCATGGAAGCGCAGCACATGCACAAACCCCGCCGCCGGATCCCACGGCGAGCCCGGGAACCCCAGTCCATGGACCGCGAAAAGATCCTCCGGGGTACGCGCTGCCGCGGCATCCGCCGCGTTGACGATGAAACCGGAAATCGTGTCCCGGTTCCCGCCAACCAGGAACTGGACCTGCTCAGGACTCAGTGCCTTCTGAAAAATCGTCATGCCAATGCTCCCCCTATAGACGCAGATTCCTCATGAATCATCGTCTTTTCGCCATGAGACTTCGGACTTGATATTGCCAACCATGGCAGCCGGGAGCCAACCGAAAACCGCCGACCGGGTGACCGGCTCATCATTAAACGTATGGAACCCGTGATCCTTCAGCAACCGCTCCTTCAGTTCAAGGTTGGTGGTGAATTTGGTAATAATGGCAAAGTTGCCGCCCTGATCCTCACCAAGGATCGTCACGACGCCGTTGGGACTCAACTCTCCTGTGGCCCGCACGGCGTGAACATTAGAAACCTCATCCTCTGGAACCTCCAGAGAATGCCTGACGCCTGGCGTGGGGAACTGGTCCCCGTGGTCAATCGTCATCCAATCCGGTCCAGGCGCGCGTCCCCCGTGTTTAATGAGCAGGAGCTCCCCGTCCTCAGGAGTTGTCGAGTGTAATTCGACTTCCTGCCCCCTCCACGTGCCATAATCACCGGTCAACTTCATCCCGCTGGAACTCCACATAGTCAGACGTTAATCCATCTCATCAGTTTCCTATTGTAAATCCCGACCAAGACTTCGTTGCCGTTGCGGTCGATGCGCCACATCTCCTCACCGCCCTTCATTTTTACGCCGCCTTCTATTACTAGCTCGGGCACTATGGGAGCGTGTTCTACTCGGCTGCTGGTTAGGCCATCCCCCTTATTCGGCCACATAGCGGAATCGCCGGGTATGGGTTTCCTTCCTTTGGAACCATCGGTCTTCAAGTCGCTGTCGAACTGCTCCCCGTCCTTCTTCCGCAGTTCGATGTCCCGCTGCGTTTGATTGCCGGCGGCCCACCGGTCGGCCTCGGCTGTACGATCACGGCGAAGCTCTTCCACCCGTGCACGGTTGGGCGCATCAGGGATCTCTATCAGCTCCGCTGCTTCCTTAGCATCCGCGTGGAACCGCACGGCATAGATTTCATCCACCTCACCAACCCTGAACGCGATGTCGCCTTCAGCAGTGCTGTAATCGAGGCGAAGGCCGAGGATGATCTCGTCCACGGTTCGGAGTTTTGCCGTATCAGCGGCCTGGGAAATGAAACCACCCGCACTGTCCTTATACGGATGTGTCCCGTCCAGCATGCTGGCTCCTTGGTCAGCGTTGTAGATCTTCTGGAAGGGCTGGGTATGGTCGCCTGTGCCTAGCATGTGCCGGATGTCGTACACCAGTTCAGCCTGGGCATCGGTCAGGTCGTAGTAGTACCGGTTTTGGACACCGCGCAGGGCACTTTCCAATGGGCTGAGCCCGTCCGGAGCATCTGCGCGTCCCTGGGTGCCGAAGACCTTCTCCACCAGCTCTGCAATCTGGGCTTCCGCGACCTTGGGTGGCAACGTGCCGTCCGGGTTCCGCAGGTCATCAAGGCGCCGGTATTCCTCCGGTGACAGATGTGCCCGCAGCAATCCATCCACATCTTTCCAGTTCTCCGGATCCAGGGAACGGCGAAGCTGGGCAATCTGGTCGTTGCGGGTGGAGACCGTATGGGTCACCCGCTGGTCTCCCACGGTGTACTCGACCGTCTCCGGGCGACCCTGGCCATCATGCGTCACCACCGGACTCGCCGGATCGTCGCTGGAAGGACCGCTGTCGCGTACCCCGGCGTCGTCGGTACCGCTCCCGGACCCGTCATTGGCAGGCGCATCGGTGTCGCCTGTGTGTGTGGCGCCTGAACGCACGTCGTCTGGGTGGCCGCTGGTGGGTGCAGGCGAATCGTTGGCATCCGGGTGACCTGTGGGTGCAGTCCTCTCGGCCGGAACATCGGCCGGGGCAGGATTGGTCCGGGTGCTCTCCGGAACGTGACCGTCGGTCCCAGCACGGGTGGCCGAATCCTCTCCATCCTTCCGCCCGGCATGGCTCTCAGGGACTGGGTTACCCTCTGCATCCGGCCTACGAGGCACATCCGTATCGACATTCCCGACACCCGTGCCCGGGCCGGGCTTACCATCCGCATTGGGAATCAATGCTGGAGCTGTACCCTTACCGGCGGGTGCCTCCGGGGCGGGGTGCCGCGGCGGGATGTCGGGGTCGGCTTTCGGAGGAACGGTTCCCTCTGGCACATGCGGACCGCGGTCAGGCCCGCCCGGAGTGTCCACGCCGGGGGCTTTTGGTTGCGTTTCCGGTGCCCTTGTCGCCGTATCCGGGGCGCCCGCCCGGCTGTCCGGCGCATCTTGCTTTAAGTCGTGACCGGACCCCAACCGGCCGAGATCGGTTTTCGGGGATCCCGTCACGGTGTGAACAGTGGTGCTCTTGATGTCATCGATACGGACGGTGATATCTTCAGGTGCCCGAGCACCCGCAGTACCGGTTGCCTCCGCGGCGCGGGCTACGCGCCCCCCTGCGGCCGCGTCTCCCGCTTTGCCCAGCTTTCCCGCATCGCCTGCCAGGTCCCCTGCCTTGCCGGCCACCGAGGCTCCCTTGACGCCTGCGCCTGCGCCCGCCGTGAGGAGTATGCCGGCGAGGTCGAAGGCAGAGGCACCTGCCGCATAAGCAGGATCAGTCTTCCAGTCGTCCCAGTGAATGGTTTCCTTGCCGATAGCCAGCAGATTGTTGCCGGCGTCCGCCACTCTCTGTGCACGTCCCGTGGCAATGAGGTTCCACTGCATCACCGGGCTGGTCGCGATGCTCAGGTCGAGTACAAGGGTGCCCAGGCCTTTCCAGCTTTGGACAAATACGTCTTTGCCCCCGAACCCGATGAGATTCGTTATGCCGGTAACCGCCCCGACACCGCTGTCCCATACCCCCTTGCCAAAGGACCAGACGGCATCGCCCGTGTCCCGGTACCAGGGCTGGTCATATTCCACCGGGTGCGCCCACGGGACATCGCCCGCGGCTGCGCCCGCATTCAGTGCGTCCTTGGGGATGCCGTGTTCAAACTGCCCGTCACCGGGCCCGTTCTCCGAATACTCCACGTACTCGTTGCCGCCGTACAGGTCGCTGATCGCCTGCGCGAAGGTCCGCTCGTGCCCGCTCAGCTCGGAGCGGATGGTGTTGAGTTCGTTGGTAATGCCGTCCTGCTCGGCAATAAGGTCCTGGTCCTTATTCCACTCGTCATCACCGGCGATTTTCTGGTTGAAGGCAGCTGCCCGGCTCCTGAGCCCGGCGAGGCGGGTTCTGAGGTCCGCCACCGCGTCAGCGAAAACGTTCGCTGCAGCGTCCACCGTCCCGAAATCGTCGGCAAATCCCTGGGAAGCGCGTTGGATTGGCTGGTAGGCGGAGAACACCACCTCCGCACCGTCGATCACATACACCCCCTGGGCTTGGAGTTTGCCCCAGGACTGGGCTGCAGTCTCAGTGATGGTATGGATGGCGGTAGCGCTGTCGAGCAGCGACTTTGCAGCGGTCCGGAGCTCTTCCGGTTCAGGCATAACCGCCTCAAGCGCAGAGACGTCAAACACTGGCATGGTGTTCGCTTTCAATCGATGCAACGGTCAACCGTTGACTCAGCGGATGGCGGCGGCAAAGCAGAGGGCGGCAGAACCGGGCGGTTATTCCACGGCGAGAGAGGCACCCCGGGTTGGCCTGTGCAGGGGTACGGGGGCATAAGCACCACCCGAGGTGCTTTGCGCAAGCTGGACCGCCGCGGTTTGAGCGTCGGTGGCCATCTGGCCGTCGGCGGCGCTCACAATCTTCAGGACGTTGTTGACAGCCTCCACGGCCGCATTGGTCCGTCCGATGATGGTGTTCATACCCGGTGTAATGACGCGTTCACTGAAACCCACCAAGGCGTCGGCCACGGCAGCACTGTTCTTGGCAGCGGTCAGAAGGGCATTGAGGCTGCCCTCGAAGGAGGCTGCGTGCCCTTCGTACTGGCCTGCGTAGTTCACCACTTCCTGCAGTGTGGTGCTCACTTCCATGGGTTGGATGGAGTACGTCACAGCGGGTCCTAGCCGATGTTGGCGACGGCGGACTTCGCCCGCGCACCCGCACCCGCAGCCGTCTCGTCATTCTGCGACAACGTCTGCTTCACCAGCGCAATAAT
>NZ_JBNHFG010000034.1:0-27096 GCF_059090025.1 Arthrobacter sp. Y3224198 | reverse complement strand
GCCCTCCGCCGGTTTGTGCTCGAGCACCCGGGGGCCTATCCCCTGACCCAGCGTCGGCTGGACACCGCGGAATGGCAGGCTGCCGCGAGCGACGCCGTCGCCGCCGTGGCGGCCGCGCTGTCCGGCTACGGCGTGGAGGAGTCTGATGTGGACCGGATCCGGTACGTACGCTCGGCGTTGCACGGGTTTGTGGATCTTGAACTCAGCGGCGGTTTCGGCCTGCCCTCACCGGTTGATCGAAGCTTCGATTTCCTGGTGGATGCCCTCGATGCCACGCTCCGCTCGTTCGCGGCACCGGGCACCCCGGCACGGGAAACCGCGGCGCCTACTCGTAGCTGAAGAAGCCCTGCCCGGTCTTGCGGCCGAGTTCTCCGCGGGTCACCTTGTCCCGCAGGATCTGCGGCGGGGCAAACCGGTCCCCCAGCGTCTGGTGCAGGTACTCGGCAATGCCCAGCCGGACATCCAGCCCCACCAGGTCGGTGGTGCGCAGGGGTCCCGTCGGGTGCCGGTAGCCCAGGGTCATGGCGGCGTCGATGTCCTCGGCGGACGCCACGCCCTCCTCCACCATCCGCATGGCTTCCAGCGCAATGGCTACCCCCAGCCGGGAGGATGCGAAGCCGGGAGCATCCTGCACGACGACGGCGGTCTTGCCCAGGGCGCGGATCCATTCCCGGGCGGCGCGGTCCAGGTCCGCGGAGGTAGCCGTTCCCAGGACCAGTTCCACCAGCCGGGAGGCCGGTACCGGGTTGAAGAAATGCAGCCCGCAGAACCGCTCCGGCCGGCGCAGCTCGGCAGCCAGTTTGTCCACGGACAGCGAGGAGGTGTTGGTGGCCAGCCAGGCGCCGTCGTCCAGCTGTTCCTCCACACCCCGCAGCGCCGCTGCCTTCAGTGCGAAGTCCTCCGGTACTGCTTCGACCACCAGCCCGCAGCCGGCAAACTCGGCGTAGTCCACCGCGAAGACGGCCCGCTCGGCCAGTTCCTGAGCACTCTCGTCCGTATCTCCGCGTTCCACGCTCTTGGCGAGGGACCCGGTGACGCGGGCGTGGGCGGCGTCGGCGGCGTCCCGGTCCCGTTCCACCACGCTCACCTCCGCTCCGGCCAGCAGGAAGGCATGGGCTATGCCCGCACCCATCCGTCCGCCGCCCAGCACACCCACGCGGTGCGGGACGGCTGCGGTTTCAGTTGTACTTTCACCGGTCACGGCTGGTCTCCTTGCGGTCCAGGAACGCCTGCATGCGCTCAAACTTGGCGTCGGATTCAAACAGGATGCCCTGGGCGAGGTTGTCGATGAGCGGATGCGCCGCCCGCGGGGCGGCGAATGCGCTTTTGGTGAGCCGGACGGCCAGCGGGTCACCGGCCCCTATCCGGTCCGCGAGGGCGTGCGCGGCCGGCAGCAGGTCCTCCGGTTCATGCAGGGCGGTGACCAGCCGGGCGGCGAGCGCCTCCTCCGCGTTCAGGATCCGCCCGGCCAGCAGCATCTCCTTGGCCAGCGGTTCCCCCACCAGTTCCTTCAGCCGCCAGGTGGCACCGGCGGCGGCCATGATGCCGAGTCCTGCCTCCGGCTGGCCGATCTTCAGTCGCGGCGTGCCCAGCCGGAAGTCCGCGGCGTAGGCCAGTTCGGCACCGCCGCCCAGTGCGTAGCCGTCCAGTGCGGCGATAACGGGCATCGGCAGCGCGGCAATGCGGGCAAAGAGGCCGGAGTTGATGCCGGCCAGCGCGTCCTCGCGGCGCCGTTCGCGCAGCTGGGCTATGTCGGCTCCGGAGGCGAAGACTCCTTTGCCGCCCGCTTCCGTGCCGGAGAGGATGAGGATCCGCGGATGCCGCTCCAGTGCGGCACAGACGGCGTGCAGTTCATCGACCATGACGGAGTCGATGGCGTTGCGGACCTCTGGGCGGTCCAACTGGACGGCCACCCGGTCCGGGCCCTCGGTGACCCGGAGCGTGGAGAAACCGGCGGCGGATCCGTCCGGCTCGGCGGCTGGCATGGCTGGCTGCGGAGGGTTCGTCACGATGGCGCTGTCCTTTCGTTCCCGCCCGCGTCCTTGCAGGCAGTCCTGGTCCAGTATTACCCAGATCCAGGTCTATCCCGTGATCTGGCTCACGGTGCACCCGTCACCGGGTGGTCCGCCGCCCACTGGATCACGTCCCGGGTCATGGCCCGGTATCCCTCCCGGGTGGGATGCAGCAGCTCCTGGTCTGCGGCCCGGGAACCGGCGGCTTCCAGCAGTCCGGAGACGTTGGCGGAATGCACGTACGGGACCTCGCTGCACGCGCCGTGCCCGGCCAGGGAATCCGCGACGTCGGCAACGTAGTAGATGTTGGCGGCCGCGGAGCTGTCCACGGCCGAGCGGATGACGGTGTTCAGTTCGGTGATCAGGTGCCGTGCGAAATCTTGCTCCCCCGGGTCCAGCCGCCCGCACCCGCCGTCGGCCGCATCAAAGAGCTGCGGGTACGGCAGCACCAGGATCGGAGCGGAGACGGCGGCGGCCACGCTCTCATAGGCGGAAACAAGCACCGGCTGCAGCATGGACAGCTGGGCGGCGGCCTCTGCCTGCAGCTGTGGATCCTCATCGCAGGGCTGCGTTTCCAGCAGGCAGGCCTGCAGCAGCCCGGAGAAGTCCAGGTTGTTGCCGCCCAGGGACAGGATCACGAGGGTGGGGTTCGTGCCGCGCAGCTGTTCGAGCTGGGCCGGCACGGTGGCGGCATCGTGAACCGGATCCGTGACCACCAGGCGCTGGGCGGACTGCAGATGTCCGGTAGTGGCGCGCGAGCAGGCGAGGTTGGCCAGGTCCCGCGGGGCCACCAGTTCGGCGCCCACGGGATGCAGGCTGCGATGGCAGGAGTCCCGGACCCCCTCGACGACGGGACGGTATTCCCCCGCGCCCTCGCCCGCGGCGAAGGAATCCCCGAGCAGCACCAGCCGGCCGCCCTTGCCGCTGGCGGCCGCCAGCCAGCCGGTGGGTTCCGGGACGTCCAGCGGGGAAGCTGCAGGGTGCGGGGCGACCGGGCTGGAGTTCTCGGTGCCTGCCGGGCCGGACACGGGCTCCGGTGCAGCGCAGGCGGCGAGGAACAGTGACAGTCCGACGACGGCGGCCAGCACGCGGCGTGTGCCGGTGTGCGGCCGCCCCTGCAGCGCTGGTGCCCTCATAACTTCCCTCTCCCGGCTCCTGGCGGAAACACGGTGGAACTGGTGATTTGGCGTGGCTGGTCGTCGTGCCGTGGAACTGGTGGTGCTGGTGAAGACACAGCCGGCGCCGCCGCGGATGCGACGACGCCGGCTGCCGTGCCTGCCGGGGCTACTGCCCGCGGCGGCCCAGGGCCTCGTTCACGGCAGGGTCACCCAGCTGGGACAGCCAGGTGAGCAGAGCCGGGTACGTGGACGGGTTCGCAGCAACCGCCACCCGTGCACGCGGATGCGTGGCGAGCTCCTGGAGCCTGGCCAGCGGTGTTGCCGGATCGGCAGCCTCCGCCAGGAGTGCGGCATCCGGATCGGCGGTGGGCACACGCCGCACGGTTTCCTCGGCTGCTTCCTCGTCGTCGGGATGCTGGGCGGGAGATTCCTGGCTGGAAGCCTCCTGACTGGGGACCTCCGCGGGCGCTTCCTGGACAGGTGCCTCCTGGACCGGTTCTTCCTGGAGCGGTTCTTCCTGCCGATGGGCACCCCGGACCGGAGTGTCCTGCACGGCTGCTTCTTCGACCGGAGACGGTCCGGGCTGCCCGACAACGCGCTGGTCCGCCTGTCCCTGCTGGGTGAACTGCGGCGCGGACTGAGCCTGTCCCTGCTGCTGCGGGTACGCCGGGTACTGCTGCGGCTGGGGCTGGAACTGCTGGCCCGGCTGCGGCTGGGCATGCTGTCCCTGCTGCTGCATGGGAGCGGCCGGGTGGAACGGGCCGGGGGTCTGGAACGAGCCCGGGGTGGGAATGGGCGGAACCTGATGACCCGGACCCCGCTGGCCCTGACCCTGCTGACCCTGCTGACCCTGAACCGGCGTACCGGAGCCGGCAAAGGCAAAACCGGTGTTGCCGCCGGCGGGCAGGGACTTGAAGTGGTCGCGGGAGGACTTATCCAGCCACAGTTCCGCAACCAGGACAAAGGGCAGCACCCAGGTGAGCACCATGACCAGCTCGGTGGCGAACCGGCCAGTGGAACCGTTGAGTCCCGAGGTGTCGGAGAGCTCCACCGCCCACAGGATCATGAGGATCAGGGACAGGAGGAAGACAGCACCAGCGAAGGCAGTGCCCATCAGGAAGGTGGAGCGGCCGTCGCGTGCCGCAAGTTTTCCTGCCACCAGGGAACCGGCGGCGAGCAGGACCGCCACAACCAGCGTGATGATCCAGAGGCCCGTGCCGTCCTCGGAGTCCTGGCTTAGGATCAGGCCCAGACCCAGTGCGGCGACTACAGCCAGCGCCCCGGCGATAACAAGGGTGACAGTCAAAACCGGTCGGATCGCCACAAGGCGGTCGGCGGGGGCAACTGCGGCATGTTCGGTGTGCCGTGCCACGGACGGGGAAGACACAGCGGCCCCGAAAGCGAGCCAGAAGAGCAGGCAGAATCCGGCATCAAACGGGGTGAAGTCCAAGGTGGCCAGCCGCATGTCCGGGATCAGTGCCAGCAGGGCAAGGAAGGCGGCCCCGATGCCCAGTCCGGTGCCGGTGCGGCGCCAGGCGTCGGACCCCTTCAGCACCTTGACGGCCACCAGTACCAGGACGGCGATGCCCGCAGCTGCGGAGACCGCTCCCGCAATGCCGGCCAGCCAGATGCTTCCGCCGCTGAACTCTGTCAGATCGGAAATCAGGACCAGGAAGCGGATGATCTGGACCAAGGTGGCCACGGCAGCAAGCCCCACGAGGCCCAAGGTGATGAACACCCAGCGGCGGTGGCGTGCGTCGTCGCCCGGGCCGGGGGCAATCTCCGCCCGGCGCGGCTGTGCGGCCAGAACCGCACCGCCGAGGCCGAAGGCGACTGCGCCGCCCAGCCCGTAGAATCCGCTGGAGCTGTCCCCGTCGGACGCCAGCACCATAACAAGGTAGACCAGCACCAGAACCACGTAAGGGGCGTTCGCGAGCAGTCGGATGTCCTGGATCCGTTTGTAGCCCACGGACGGCCCGAAGAGGCCGGCGCGCCACAGGTAACTGATGCCTACGGACAGGATGCTCAGGATGGTGATGAGCAGGACATCCACCCGGGTGCCGGCCTTGGACCCCTCACCGGCGTAGCCGTCGCCGTAAACCCAGGCCATAAAGAGGGAGAAGAACAGCGCCAGCACGGCGATGCCGTCCCGCACGTAGTCGCTGAGCGTGATGCCCGCGAAAGCGGACGGACGCTGCGGCTTCGGCTGGGCGGGCGCCTGAGCCTGGCCGTATCCGGGGAAGCCATTTCCCTGGTACGGCTGCTCTTGGCGCTGCGGCTGGAAACCTGGGTGCTGCTGGCCCGGCTGGCCGTAGCCCTGGGGCTGACCCGGCTGACCCGGCTGACCCGGCTGGCCGAACTGGCCCGGCTGGCCGTAACCCTGCGGCTGACCCGGCTGGCCGAACTGGCCCGGCTGGCCGTAACCCTGCGGCCGGCCCTGCTGCAGCGGCTGACCGCCGACCGCGGCGAACTCCGGCTCACGGCCCTGACCGGCCGACGTTCCCGCTCCAACGCTGCCAGCTCCGTTACTGCCGGCTGCGTCGCCGCCAGCTGCAGAACTGTCAGTTCCCGTGCCGGGGGCACCGGGACCAGGAGTGCCCGCCCCCTCTGTGCCCGGTGCGGCCGTTTCTACGGCCGGACCGCCCGCGGGATGCGCGTCCGATCCCATGGCGTGACCGCATTCCGGACAGAACCGGCCTCCCGGTTCCTGAGGTTTACCGCACTCTGGACAGAATTTCATGATGCCTTCCCTTGGGGTTTTCAAGTCTTGGACCGGAGCAATCCGGTGGGTGAACGGAGTCCGGGCCGGGACGGACACGCCGCCCCGGCCCGGATGGTCACTCCATGATGACGTAGTAGCTGAGAATCATCGGGCTGCCGCCGTCGGACACCATTTCGACGGTGACCGTGTGGCTTTTCCCGTCCCCGGGGTACGGGATGGTGAGCTCGCCGCGACCGGCCTTCTCAATCTCCACCGGGTATTCCTTGCCGTCCATGGTCGCCTTGATGGTGACCGGTGCCATGGAGGATCCCATGAAGGTGAACTCCGCTTCCGCGTCGGCGTCGCGGGCCGGCAGCTCGTGTGTCTCGGGCGCCGCACCGCTCTCAAGCATGCCGAAGTCGGAGAAGTACGAGGATGACGGCGAGGTCGGCGAGGTCGACGGCAACGACGTCGAGTAGCCTTCATACTCTTCCAGCGTCAGGTCCTTGGAGTAGGAGAAGTCCTCGCCCTTTTCGGAGAACTCTTCGTCCCACTCGGACCCGGCGAACACCACCAGCTTGTAGTCGCCGGCCGGGATCTCGTCCCCGTAGCCCACCTTGCCAAGCTCTTCCTTGCCGTCCTTGGAGTAGACGGTCATGGTGCCGAAGTCATACTCGTCTTCCGCTTCCAGCTCCATGTCCTCGTCCAGCTTCAGGTTGAGCACCGCGTACCCGGCGGAGTTGAACTTCACCTCGGTGCTTTCACCCACCGCGATGTCCCCGGTGGCGTCTTCCCCGGAGGTCAGCGAGAGGAGGGCCAGGGCCTGCTCACGGTTCAGCGAGTCGGTCCACTTGATGGCCCAATCGGTGAAGGTCTCGCCCAGGCTGACTCGCCATTTGCCGTCTTCCTTCACGGTGGTCAGGGACAGTTCCTGCAGTCCGCCCAACATGTACGGGGACGGCTCAATGGAGTAGCCCGACCCGTTCAGGCAGAAGCTGTCGGAATCGCTTTCGCCCTTGATGCAGTCCTTGGTCAGGGTGATCTCGTCGCCGTAGTCGCTCTCGATCGTGATGTTTTCGACGACGGCGGTGGCCCGGTCGCCGTCCTTCTCACCTTCCGTGAAACGCACGTCGCTGATTTCCAGCTCTTCGCCGGCCATGGCGGAGAGGGCGTCGTCGAACATCTCGCCGTACAGGTAGAGCAGTCCGCCTTCGTGGACGGACAGGGAACCGGCCAGCGGTTCCACGCTGCCTTCGGAAACAACCTTCGGCAGGGCTTCCACCATGGCCCGGGCAGCCTCGTCCGGGCTGTCGCTGCCACCGGCGGAGTCGGGGACGGTGCCGCGGGCGTAGCCTTCGCTTTCGCTGACCATTTCCACGATGCTGTAGACCGGGCTGACGTACCAGCGGCCATCGCGCTGGGTGGCCACCAGGGTCAGTGCCGACCCGTCCGGCCCCAGTTCGGCCAGATCGGTGGTTTCGTCGATCTTTTCCTCGTCCTCCTCGCCGGCGGCTTCGAGCGCTGAGCGCAGCGGTCCGTTGGTGGCGGCGGGATCCACCACCACCCGGACTTCGCCTTCGGTGTACTTGATGAGCGCCGTGTTGTCGTCGATCTCCGTGATCTCCGGCTTCACACCCTCAAAACTGACGTCGACGCCGTCCAGGGTGAACTCGTCTTCGTTGGCTTCCTCGCCGCGCCCGACCTTGTCGAGGGCATCTTCGATGCCGAATTCATCGAACTTGTCCTCGAGGTGTTCCTGCAGCCGCTGCAGGGGTTCGCGTTCGTCCGGCGGGACCATTGTGGCCAGGCCTACCAGGTCCTTGGACTCAATGGATTCCAGGATCTTGTCCGACGCCGCTTCCGGGGAGCCTGCACCGCCGCGGAACATGTTCTGCACAAAGAAGTAGGCGCCGACGCCCAGACCCAGCAGGATCACAAGGACCACCACCAGGATGATCACCTTGCGGGAGCCCTTCTTGGGGGCGCCGGAGCCCGACGGCGGGACGCCGGGGCCGCCTGGGACGTTGCCGTTGCCGTTGAAGTCGGAATACGGTGCGCCTTCACCGGGGCCGTTGCCTCCCGCTCCGTACGCCGGGGCGCCGGGTACGGACTGGGCAGAGCCGCCGGCCTGCGCGTAGGCGCCGGCGGGGGCCACGACGGGCGGGTCGAAAACAGAAGTTGCCTGCGTGGGCATGCCTGGCTGGGCCGGGTCCTGCTGCTGGGGCTGGGCCTGCTCGAAGCGCTGTGTCGGCTGCTCGGTCTGGGGCTGCTGGGCCGGCTCGAAGCGCTGGGTGGGTGGCTCAGTCTGGTGCTGCTGCTGGCCGGGGGCCGGCTCGAAACGCTGCGTTGGCTGCTCGACAGCCGCGGCGGAGAGGGTTGTGTCGGGGCCGGAACTTGCTGCAGCCCCGCCGTCCTGCGGTGCCGGTTGGGGTGCCTGGCAGTTCGTGCAGAATTTCCAATGCGACTGAAGTTCAGCGCCGCAGGTCGTACAGTTTTTCAATTCTCCCCCAGGTAGTAAGGCCCGGCAGGAGTAAGTGATGGTCCCCCCGAGCCAACAGATACGTTCGGAAAAACCCTAGCATGCGAAAAGAAGGGCACTGTGTTCCGGGGCACACCACACATCTGGGCACAAAAAGGGCATCCCGCCGCACCTATCGTGCAGCGGGATGCTCATATCAATCCGAAACAGTGTCAGCCCCGCTGCCGCATCGAAACTTCTTTCGTTGGCGAGGCCGGACGGCCGCTCACTTCGCGATGAGCTTCCGGTCCACAACTTCCGTCCGCAGCACCGTCGCGAGGTCCTGCACCGTGGTGGAGATGCCGGTGTTGCGTTTGACCTCCTTGCGGATCGCATCAAGGACGGTATCGGAGAGGAGGATCTCCAGCAGCGCTTCCGGTGCGGTGGCTGCACTGTGCCGCCAGAGATCGTCAATCCGGCGCCGCTTGAGTGCTTCACGGTGCAGGTAGAAGAGTTTCTCGGCCTTTTCCTCGATGCTTTCCGGACCCAGCAGGTCCACTTCAAAGGCCATGTCCACCACAACCGGCAGGCCTCCGGTGAGGTGGTACGCACGCCAGACCTGGCCGTTGGTCAGGATCATCCACTCGACCCCTTCATTCACCGCGTACATCTGGACCTGGCGGAGATGCCGTTCGTTCAGCTTCTGGCTGATGCGCTTCACCTCAATGAAACCGACCAGCTGCTTGTCGATGCGCACGCCGTAGTCCGCAAAGTCCTGCTTGACCATGTATTCGGTGGTGAGGTCCCGGAACTTGTCATACCCCAGGCCCTCGCACAGGAGGTCCGTCACCACAAGGCGGGTGTCGCCCTCGTTGGCGTCACGCTCCAAGAGGTCGCGCAACGGCTTGGCGAATTTCTTTACCGCAGCAGTCACGCTTTCCCGGGCGTCGGCTTCCCACTTGGTCATCCGATTCGCTGAGTTCGCCGGCTTGATCTTTGCGACGACTGTGACGGTTCCTTCTGCCTCGCCGGATTCCGCCGGGGCCACGTCCACCAGGCTGACTTCAACGGCAGCCGGTGACTCAGCGGGAACGTTTTCACCAGCAGGCCCGGCAGGAACCGCGGGTGCCGACATTTCTCCCATCGGTGCCAGCTCAGCAACCGCAGGCGCTGACGAAGCCACAAGGCCCAGCGGCTGCGCCAACTCAACCGGCAACTGCCGGTGGGGCTCAGCTACTCCGAACGCCGCCTGCTTCAGCAGCCACTGGATGGTCTGCAGCCACGGTTCCACCAACTGCCGGTCCACCTGGTCGGTAGCTGCATCCTTCAAAAGGCTGATGGTCTTCAGGTCTTCTTCTGACGGAACTGGATGTCCGACGGACGCCGCTTCCCTGGCCCATGCAGCCAATACTGCCAACCGTGCTTCGTACTTGGCGTCCGCCATAAGTCCCCCATCAAACCGCGAGTGTCAACCACACGCCTCTATTTCGCTCTATTCCTGAAAAGACTATCCCCAGCCTCCCCCAAAACCGGATTGGGGACTGGCCCGACGGAAAAAGGGCATCCCGCCGCACCTATCGTGCAGCGGGATGCCCCGGCATGTCTGCCGTATATACAGTCAGGCGGCCGGCGTCAGTTTCCGCGCCGCGCCAAAGCCGCGTTCACGCCGTCGTCGTCCAGTGCCTTGAGCCAGGCCAGCAGCTCCGGACCCGCTGCCGGGTTCGCTGCCACGGCCGGACGTGCCAGCGGATGGTCCGTGGCCAGTTCCTGCAGACGGAGGTGGCTGGTGCCAGGATCCTCGGCCTGGGCCAGGATGGCCACTTCGGCCGGATCCACCTGGGCGGGCTTTGCCGCGGAGGCCCCGCCGTCGACAATATCGGCGGCCGGAATGTTCATGACCGGGCTGGTGATCCGGTTCCCCTGATCGGAGATTTCTTCAGGCATGCTGTCCTCCTTTGAAAGGGTGCCTTAGTAAGCAGGCTTTCCAATCATCCTTGCAGAACCGGACGGCACACCCAAACAGGACAGTCACACGGGCCCGCTGCCCCGGCGCCGAACACCCCTGCACTCTGGCGCCCCCGGGCTACCGGCGGGTAGCATCCCCTCCGCTGTCAGCGGAGGTAGTTGCCCGCGGCCTTTGGGGTGCGACATACTGAACCCCTGATTCCGTTTAGGAACAAAGCCATCCTCTACCTAGTTTTTGCCTATCCCGGCCACCGGCTGCGTGCAGGAACTGAAGGAGCTGCAAGCAGAGTGTTTTTCAAGACTTTCGGTTGGTCGTTTGTTATTACAGCGGCCGCGCTGGTCACGGCGTTCTTCTACGGAGGGGTAGAGGCACTTATCCTCTGCGCCATCCTGGGTGTGCTTGAGATCAGCCTCAGCTTCGACAATGCCGTGGTCAACGCGCGCATCCTCGAAAAAATGAGCCCCTTCTGGCAGAAGATGTTCCTGACCGTCGGCATCCTGATCGCCGTGGTGGGCATGCGCATTGTCTTCCCGCTGCTAATTGTGGGCGTCACGGCGAGCCTGAACCCCATCGAGGCGCTGCAGCTGGCCCTCGAGAAGGGCGATCCGGAAGAGCCCGGTTCCTACGGCTACCTGCTGCACGAGGCACACCCGCAGATCGCATCTTTCGGCGGCCTGTTCCTGCTGATGATCTTTCTGGACTTCATGTTCGAGGAACGCGACATCCGCTGGCTGCGCTGGCTTGAGGTTCCGCTGGGCAAGCTCGGCAAGGTCAACGGCGCGTCCCTGATCGTGGGCCTCGCCGCCCTGATCGCCGCAGCCACGCTGGCCGACCCCGCGCACACCACCAACATCTTCTTCGCCGGTGCCGCCGGCCTGATCACCTACCTGCTGGTGACGGGGCTGGGTGACCTGTTCGACGTGGACGCGCATGTGGACGGCGACGACGACGCCGAGGGCGAGTCAGGGGAACGCCTCACGAAGACCGGAACAAGCGGCCTGGTGAAGGCCACCGGCAAGGCCGCCTTTATGCTCTTCCTTTACCTGGAAGTCATCGACGCGTCCTTCTCCTTCGACGGTGTCATTGGCGCCTTCGCCATCACCTCGGACCCGATCATCATTGCCCTGGGCCTCGGCCTGATCGGTGCGATCTTCGTCCGCTCGCTGACCGTCTTCCTGGTCCGCCAGGGCACCCTGGACGAGTTCGTGTACCTGGACCACGGTGCGCATTGGGCCATCGGCGCCCTCGCCGCCATCCTGCTGCTGACCATCGAACTCGAGATCAACGAGGTCATCACCGGCCTGATCGGCGTGGTCTTCATCCTCGCGGCGCTGACGTCCTCGATTATCCGCAACAAGCGCACCAAGGCTGCCGCGGCAAAAGAACCTGTCTACACCAACTAACAAGGGAGAATCATGGGCCTGAGCCTGCAGAAAGGTCAGTCGCTGTCACTGACGAAGAAGGACGGCGGCGCACTCAGCAAGACGCGCCTGGGACTGGGCTGGGATTCCGCCGCCCCGGTGAAGCGCGGCCTGTTCGGCACCAAGAAGGCTGCCGAAGTGGACCTGGACGCCTCGGCCATCTTCTACGACGCGAACGGCAATGCGGTGGACCAGGTCTGGTACGGCCAGCTGGCCAGCAAGGACGGCTCCGCGAAGCACACCGGTGACAACCTGACCGGCGCCGGCGAAGGCGACGACGAGGTGATCCTGGTGAACCTGCAGGCCGTGTCCCCCGCCGTGCAGCAGATCGTCTTCGTGATCTCCAGCTACAGCCGGCAGACCTTCGACCAGGTGGAGAACGCCTTCTGCCGCCTGATCGACGACTCCACCCCCGGCAGCCCCGAGATTGCCCGCTACCAGCTGACCGACTCGGGCAACCACACGGCCATGATCATGGCCAAGGTGTCCCGCGACGGAGCCGGCTGGAAGTTCACCGCCATCGGCGAACGCGCCCAGGGCCGCACGGTCATGGACCTGATCCCCACCGCCGCCCGCTCGCTCTAACCGCACGTCACGAAGGAGAGCACCTTGTCCAGCCTGACACTGTCCAAAGGAAGCAACCTATCCCTGACCAAGGCCGATCCGGGACTGGAACGGGCCCTGATCGGCCTGGGCTGGGATCCGCGCACCACCAGCGGGGATCCCTTTGACCTGGACGCCTCGGCACTGCTGCTGGGCACAAACGGCAAGGTGCGCTCCAACGATGACTTCATCTTCTACAACCAGCTGTCCACCAAGGACGGCTCTGTGGTCCACCAGGGCGACAACCGCACCGGCCAGGGCGACGGCGACGACGAGCAGATCCTGATCGACCTCAGCATCCTGCCCGACGACGTCGACCGCGTGGTCATTGTGGTCTCCATCGACCAGGCCGAAGCCCGCCACCAGAACTTCGGCCAGGTGCGCGACGCGTACTGCCGGGTGGTGAACCAGGACACCGACGCCGAGGTGGTCCGCTACGACCTCAGCGAAGACGCGGCCGCGGAAACCTGCATGATCTTCTCGGAGATCTACCGCAACCGCGGCGAATGGAAGTTCCGCGCCATCGGCCAGGGCTACGCCTCCGGACTGCACGGAGTCGCCACCGACTTCGGCATTGCCCTCGACTAAACCCACCCCCGTAAACAAGGAGCTGAATACCATGGCAGGTCTGTCCCTCGCGAAGGGCAACAACCTTTCCCTCACCAAGTCCGACCCCGGGCTGCAGAAGGCCGTTGTCGGCCTCGGCTGGGATCCCCGCACCACCACGGGTGAACCCTTCGACCTCGATGCCTCGGCCCTGATGATCGGCGCCAACGGCAAGGTGCGGTCCTCCGACGACTTCATCTTCTACAACCAGCCCGCAGCCAAGGACGGCACCGTCACGCACCTGGGCGACAACCGCTCCGGCGCCGGCGAGGGCGACGACGAGCAGATCCTGCTGGACCTGAGCGCCATGGCCGCCGACGTCGAACGCGTGGTCATTGTGGTCTCCATCGACCAGGCGGACGTCCGCCGGCAGAACTTCGGCCAGGTCCGCGGGGCATACTGCCGCGTGGTTAACCAGGATAATGACAGCGAAATTGTCCGGTTCGACCTCAGCGAGGACGCCGCACCGGAAACCTCCATGATCTTCGCCGAGGTCTACCGCAACAACGGCGAGTGGAAGTTCAAGGCCGTGGGCCAGGGCTACGCCTCCGGCCTGGCCGGCATTGTCACCGATTTCGGCGTACAGCTCAGCTAGGCTCTAGCTCAGTTATATCCCTGCGGGGAGTGCTTCCGCGGGCCGGAACACTCCCCGCACCCATACCGCAGCTCACTTACGAAAAGGCTGGACCATGACCTCACCGCTGACTCCCCCGGACGCCTCCGAAGCCCTGGTGCTCCAGGCCCCCGAACCGCCCGCCCCGGTAGCCCCGGCCGACGCCCCCGGCATGGTCCCGGTTCCCGAGGAACGCCGCCAGGAAATCGCCGCCCAGGCCCGCTCCTTCATGGAGGAAGTCTCCAAGCTGGACGCCCGCAGCCCGGAGTTCACGGCGCAGGTGGATTCCATCAACAAACTGGCCGGACAGGAAATGACCGCCTCCGCCGGGTACTCCAGCCGCTTGCTGGACCGCTCCTCCACCTCCGTGGCCGGTGCCAAGCGCTCCGGCAACGACGCGCAGAAGAAGGTCGCCACCACGCTGGGCGACCTGCGCAGCACCGTGGAGGACCTGACCCCCAACCAGGCGAACCTGGGCGCCGGCCGAAAGATCCTGGGCTTCATCCCGGGCGGCAACAAGCTGGCCAAGTACTTCCAGAAGTACGAGTCCGCGCAGGTCCAGCTGGACAAGATCATCAAGTCCCTAATGGCCGGCCAGGACGAGCTGCTCAAGGACAACGCCTCCCTCGCCGGGGAAAAGGTGGAGCTGTGGAAGACCATGCAGACCCTCAGCGAATACTCCGTGCTGGCCGAGTCCCTGGACGCCGCCTGCGTGGAAAAGGTGGACAAGCTCAAGAACTCCGGCCAGATTGAGCAGGCCAACGCGCTGGAAGCGGACGTGCTCTTCCCCATCCGGCAGCGCCGGCAGGACATCCTGACCCAGCTGGCCGTGTCCGTGCAGGGCTACCTGGCCATGGACCTGATCCGCAAGAACAACGTGGAACTGATCAAGGGCGTGGAACGCGCCCGCACCACCACCATTTCCGCGCTGCGCACCGCGGTGATCGTGGCCCAGGCGCTGGCCAACCAGAAGATGGTGCTGGACCAGATCGACGCAGTGAACGCCACCACCAACAACATGATCCTGAGCACCAGCGAGATGCTCAAGGACCAGACCGCGCGGATCCACCAGCAGGCCTCCAGCTCCGGCGTGAGCGTGGAAACGCTGCAGAAGGCGTTCGACAACGTGTTCCAGACCATGGATGCGATCGACAACTTCCGCTCCGAGGCTGCCCGCAACATGGAAGGCACTGTGAAGTCCCTGGAGTCCACCATCACCCAGGCCAAGCCCTACCTGGAGCGCTCCCGCCAGAGCGAGTCCCGCTAGATGGCAGGCAGGGCAGCTTCCGTGAAGGCACAACCATGGCGATAGGCAGGTTCTTCGGGTCCCTTTTCGGCAACTCGCCGGAGCCGGAACCGGCGACGCAGCTGGCGCAGCAAGGCGCCCAGCCGCCGTCGGGCCCCGACGCCGAGCACCGGGAGACCGCGAAGTCCCTGGTGAACCTGCGTACCGCCGTGCGCCGCGCCGGAGCTGCCCTGCCCCCGTTGGTCTCCTCCATGGTCCGCCAGATCGACGACATCCTGGCGCCGCTGGTGGAGTACGTGGGCAGCAACGGGGCATCCACCGAGCAGCGGGTGCTGCTCAACGCCATCATCACCAACTACCTCCCCACTCCCCTCCGGGCCTACGTGTCCCTGAATGACCGGGAGCGGACCGACGATTCCGAGGCCACCACATTGCTCGTTGAACAACTGACCATCCTCGAAGGCATTGCCCGGGACCTGGAAAACCAGGTCCGTACCGGGGCCATTGCCGAGCTGTCCACGCACGGCCGGTTCCTGGATGACAAGTTCTCCCCGTCCTCCCTGACCTTCGGGGAGCGGTAAATGGGCACCCTGGTAGCCGGCGCCAACGCCGCCCTGACCGCCGAGAACCCCGGTCTGACCTCGGTCATGGTGGGGCTGGGCTGGAACGTAATCCCCAGCCGCGGGCCGCAGTCCGAACTGGTGCCGCTTACCCTGCTGTGCGGACCGGACGGACGGGTGCTTTCCGATGACCATCTGGTGTTCTTCAACCAGATCGCCAGCCCGGACGCCTCGGTGCAGTTCGCGGGCGAGGAGGACGAAGAACAAATCGACATCGACCTCTCAGGCGTGCCCGAGGCCGTCACCAAGATTGTGTTCGCCGTCTATGCGGACCCCGAACTGCGCGGTCCCGGCACCTTCTCCGCGGTCCGCAGCGCCTACATCCGGGTGGCCCGCACCGACGGCGGGGAACTGGTCCGCTTCGACCTGCCCTCGGCCAACCGGGACAGCATCACCGCCATGATGTTCGGCGAGCTGTACCGGCACCGTACCGACTGGAAGTTCCGGGCCCTGGGCCAGGGCTACACCACCGGCCTGCGCGGCCTCGCCGCCGACTTCGGATTCGACCTCTAGCAATGGCGCTCAACCGCTCGCGCGCCGTGCGCACCGACCTCCCGTTCCTCAGCCGCCGGGTCAAGCCGCGCTCCGAGGCACCTGCTGCACCGGCCGCGCCCGCCCAGACCGCTGCACCGCGCACGACGCCGGCACCCGCGGCTCCGGCGCCCGCCGGACCTGCCGCTTCGGCCCCTGCTCCCACGGCGCCCTCCTCCAACACGGCCTCCATCAACCCGCCCCGCAGCACGCCGGCCCCGGGGTCGCTCTCGCTGTCCCCGCCGCCGCGGCAGGCACCGCCGACGGTCAGCACCTCGCTCTCGCTCGGCCTCTCCCCCAACGCCGAGGCGCACAGCGACCGTGCTGCCCAGCGCGGGGCCCAGGCGCCGTCGTCGTCCGCGTCCCTGTCCAGGCCGTCCGCTGCATCGTCCCCCGCGGCCTCCGCACGCGCTTCATCTGCACCCCTGCACACCCGGCTCTTCCCGGCTCCCGACATCAGCGAGCTGCGCAGCCTGGACAGCAGCAACCCGGTATTACGCCTGACCCCGATGGAATCGGCGGTGGGCAGCCTCGCGGTCGCGGGCACCATCCGCGCCGTCTGGGAAGGTCTGGACTTCACCACCGGCAGCCAGGCCGCCCCGCGCCCGGGCACCCCGGCCGGGCAGGACCTGGTGGACGGCGCCGTGGTGGACACTCCCGGCAACCGCCCCCTCGTCGGCTACGAGGATGACCTGGCCCTGATCGCATTGCGGCACGCCGGCCTGCTGCGCCGCGCCCTGTTCTTCCCCAAACCCAAGCAGCCCATGAACGTGGGCCTGTACAACGGCGAATCGGTGACCATTCCTGCCGCTGCCGGGCCCCGCAGCTTCTACGTGCTCTCGGTGCTGCGCATCGGCACAGTGCTGGAACTGCGGGCCGAAGTGATCCCCTACGGCCTGGAGCTGAAGGCCATCTGGGAAGCCTTCGGTTTCACCATGAGCACGCGTTTCCCGTTCCGGGGGAACTGACGCCGTGCGCCACTTTTCCTACCTCAGCGACGCCGAAACCTCCCGCCTCTTCCACCTTCCGCCGCAGGAACTGGGCCTGGAGTCCGACGCCGGACTGCTCGCCACCGCCCTCGGTGCCACCCTCTACAGCCCCGGCACCCGCCCGGACCTGGCCAAGGACGTGCGGAAGCAGGCCGCCCGCGGGGCCCTGAGCATGGTGCTGTGCCTGGAGGATTCAATTGCCGACGCAGATGTGCCGGAAGCTGAAACCAACGTGCTGGCAGCCCTCGGACAGCTGCACGCCGAGTCCCGTCCGGTGCCGGACCGGGCCGGAGCCGCAGACACCTCCGGCGCCGGAGACGCTGCCGGGCTGATGCTGTTCGTCCGGGTCCGCACCCCCGAACAGATGCTCCAGCTGGCCGAACGTGCCGGCCGGACCCTGGACGTACTCACCGGGTTCGTGGTCCCGAAGTTCGAAAACACCACCGGCGCCGCACAGCGTTTCCTCGACGCCCTGCACACCGTCAACGCGAACCGCAGCGCCGCCCATCCGGGAGCACGGCCGCTGCGGATCATGCCGATCCTCGAATCCCCGCTCATGATCCACGCCGAATCCCGCACCGACACCCTGGCCGGGATCTACCGGGTCCTGAAGGCCAACCGGCCGGACATCCTTTCCGTGCGGATCGGGGCCACGGACATGTCCAGCGCCTACGGGCTGCGCCGGTCCCGGGACCTGACCATCTATGACGTCAAAGTGGTTTCCAACGTCATCGGCGACATCGTGAACATGCTGGGCCGGCCCGGCGGGTTCATCATCAGCGGCCCGGTATGGGAACACTACAGTTCCGGCGAGCGCCTGCTGCGCCCGCAGCTGCGTTCCACCCCCTTCGCGGAGGCGGACGAGCTGGCCCTGCGCCAACGGCTGCTCACGGCCAACCTGGACGGGCTGATCCGGGAGATCGAACTGGACCTGGCCAACGGGCTGCTGGGCAAGACCGTCATCCACCCCTCGCACGTGCCGCTGGTCCACGCCATGAACGTGATCAGCCACGAGGCGTACCTGGATGCCCTGCACATCTCCGGCGAGGCCGGCGGCGGCGCAGCGGCATCGCCGTACCGCAACAAAATGAATGAAATGAAACCGCATCAGGCGTGGGCAGCTTCCACCCTCGTCCGGGCCGCCGCCTTCGGTGTGGCCGCCCCCGACATCACCTACGTAGATCTTCTGGAAGCGAGCATGAATTGAGCCAGCACCCCTGGACCGGCGGATTTGTCCACAAGGCCCTGGGGGTGCGGATCACCTCCGACCCCTCCGCACTGCTCCCGGTGGAGGACCTGGTGGGGCTGGCGCTGCGCCGCAATCCGCGCCGGGCGCACCTCTTGGTTTCCCGGGTGCTGGCCAAGCACATCCCCACCGAACCGGCCCTGGTGCTGGCGGCCGGGGAACTCCTGGGGACACTCGCCGGGGCGGCGCTGGGCAGCACAGTGGACGACGCCGTGCTGCGCTCGGTCGCCGCGGACCTGCAGGCGGTGCTGCGGGGCGGGGATGGTCCGGAGCCGACGTCGGCGCGCAGCAGTACCCTCCGCTCGCCGCGGGCCCGGTTGCAGTACGCCCGGGAGCAGCTCTGGGAGCTGTCCGTATGCCAGCCGGACACCGTGACCATCGGGTATGCCGAAACCGCCACCGGGCTCGGCCGGTTGGTGGCGGACACCCTGGGCTCGTACTACATCCACTCCACCCGGCACGCTCCTTCGGGTGCGGTGGCCTACGGCGCCTTTGAGGAATCCCACTCGCACGCCACCTCGCACCGGCTGCTGCCCACCGACCCGGCCCTGCTGGACGCCTCCGTGCCCGTGGTGCTCGTGGACGATGAACTCAGCACCGGCGCCACCGTCATCAACACCATTGAGGAACTGCACGGCGCCGCACCGCATCCGGTGTACGTGGTGGCCACGCTGATCGACCTGCGATCCGACGCCGACCAAGCGCGGTTCGACGAACTCGCCGCCCGGCTGGGCTGCCGGATCAAGGTAGTGGCGCTGGGAACCGGCCGCATCGACCTGGGCGAGGACCTGGTGGGGCGGGCGCAGCAACTGATCGCGGAGCTGGCGAACGACGCCGGGGCCGCGACTTCCGATCCCGGGGCAGCCGCCGCACCAGCCGCGCCCGGTACCGTGACCTTGCTGGACTACACCTGTGGCCCGCGCCGGCTGCGCAGCGACCGGTTCGGCAACCGCGCGGGCATCTCCTCCGAATACCTCGGCACCCTGCCGGAGGCGCTGCCCGGGGCCGTCTCCGGGGAGGACCTGGCCTACATTGCCGGGCAGATCCACACGGCGCTGGGCGAGGCAGCCGTCCCGGCGGCGGGGCCGGTCCTGGTCCTGGGCTGCGAGGAGTTCATCCACGTCCCCCTGACCATCGCCAATGCCCTGGCCGAAGCCCTGCCGGGTGGAACGGTGCGCTTCTCCACCACCACCCGCTCCCCCATCGTGCCCATTGACCGGCCCGACTACGCCATCGCCAACGCGGTGGACTTCGCCAGCCACGACCTCACCGAGGACGGCCCTGGCCCGCGGCACGCCTACAACGTCGGTCCGCGCCGGGATCCGTCCGGAGAACAGGGTACGGGCTTCAGCAGCATCGTCCTGGTCCCCGAACCCGGCACCGACCTTGCCTCGATCACCGGGCCCGGCAGTGTCACCGAGGCGCTGCGCGCGGTGACCCGCGCCGTCGTCGTGGTGCTGATGCCCGCCAACGTCCCCGCCCCCGACGATTGGGCCGTGCCCGCTGCAACACCCGCTGCGGTGCCGCTGACCGGCCCGCAGTTCGGCTCCTACGCGCCGGAGGATGTGACCTGGCTGCTGAAGGACCTGCGCGACGCACAGTTGGAGGCTCCCACCGCCGAGCGGGAGGCGGCCATCCAGTCCGGCGGCGCGAACTACGCCGAGTCGCTGCCCATGGAATACCTGCCCTCGGCCCAGTACCAGGACCTGTATGCGGAGGCCTTGGTGCGGTCCGCGCCGCGGGTGGCCGCCGCCGTCGGCACCGTGACCGAAATGGCGCTGGCCGCCCGGAACCGCGAGCCGGTGCTGGTCTCCCTGGCCCGGGCCGGCACGCCGATCGGCATCCTGATGCGCCGCTGGGCGCAGCGGATGCACGGGCTGGACCTGCCGCACTACACCATGAGCATTGTGCGCGGCGTGGGCATGGATGAAACGGCGCTGCGGTATCTGGCTCGCCGGTACGATCCGGCGCGGATCCTGTTTGTGGACGGCTGGACCGGCAAGGGCGCCATCACCCGCGAGCTGACCGCGGCGCTGGATAAGTTCGAGGCGAACGACGGCGTGCGGTTCTCCGCGCAGCTGGCGGTACTGGCCGATCCGGGGCATTCCGTGGAGCTGTTCGGCACCCGGGAGGACTACCTGATTCCGTCCGCCTGCCTGAACTCGACGGTGTCCGGGCTGGTGTCCCGCACCGTGTACAACAGGGACCTGATCGGGCCGGAGGATTTCCACGGCGCGAAGTTCTACGCGCATCTGGCCTCCGCCGATGTGTCGCGGGAGTTCTTGGCCGCCGTGGAGGCGCAGTTCGACGCCGTGCGTGCCGACGCCGTCGCGCTGGCTGCGGAGCTGGCCGGCACCGACCGGACGCCCACCTGGGTGGGCTGGCAGGCCGTGGAGCGGCTCAGCGAGGAGTACGGCATCCACAACGTGAACCTGGTGAAGCCCGGCGTCGGCGAAACCACGCGGGTGCTGCTGCGGCGGGTTCCGTGGAAGGTGCTGGTGCATCCGGATGCACGGGCGGAGGTGGCCCATGTGCTGCTGCTGGCCGAGCAGCGCGGCGTGCCGGTGGAGGAGGTGCCGGACCTGCCGTTCAGCTGTGTCGGGCTGATCCATCCGCGGTTCACCGCCGGTGCCGTTGGGGCGGACGGCAAGGCTGTTGCCGCGGCCGGCGGCGGAGCAGCCGTGGGGGCCGACGCATGAGCACCCTGATTGCCTCCGATCTGGACCGCACACTGATCTATTCCGCCAATGCCCTGTTCCTGGCCGGGCAGGACGCAGACGCACCGGGCTTGGTCGTGTCTGAGGTGTACGAGGGCAAACCGCTGTCCTTTATGACGCGCACCGCCGAGGAGCTGCTGGTGGCCGTGGCCGGGGCTGCCGTGTTTGTCCCGGTGACCACCAGGACCGTGGCGCAGTACCGGCGGATCCGGCTGCCCGGGGCAGCCCCGGAGTACGCGGTCACCACCAACGGCGGCGTGCTGCTGCACCACGGCAAGCCCGACGCCGACTGGCAGGCTTCCGTACGCGGCCTCGTTGGTTCCGGCTGCGCGCCGCTGGCGGAGATCGAGGCCTATCTGGGCCGTCCCGAATTCCATGAGTGGATTCTGAAGCTCCGGTCAGCGGAGGACCTGTTTGCCTACGCCATTGTGGACCGCGAGGCGCTGCCCGGTGAGTTCCTGCTGGCTCTGGAGGACTGGTGCGATGCCCGCGGCTGGACCGTCTCCCTGCAGGGCCGCAAGCTGTACTGTGTGCCCACTCCGGTGACCAAGCAGCAGGCCGTGGCCGAGGTTGCCCGCCGGACCGGTGCGGACCGCGTTGTGGCCGCCGGGGATTCGCTGCTGGACCGGCCGATACTGGAGGCCGCCGACGTCGCCCTCCGCCCCGCGCACGGGGAGCTCGACGACGCCGGCTACACCGACCCGCATCTGCAGGTCACCTCTGCCCGCGGCGTGCTGGCCGGGGAAGAGATCCTGCGGCGGATGCTGGAACTGGTGCGGGGGTAGCCCGCTGGCCCGGAGGCTGCGCGGCTAGATGTTGATGCGCGGCGGAGGCGGCACCGGGCCGGTGACCGGCCGGTTGACGCCGATGACGCCGGCCGCGTAGCTGAGGAATTCCTCCAGCCGCCGGTTGAACGTTTCCGGCACGCCGAAGGCCTTGCCGCTGCCGATGCGGAAGCCGTACGTATCGCGCCCGTGGACGGCGACGGTGGTGCCGGCAGCGGACTCCGATGCTGTGAACGTCAGCGCCACCGGGGCATTTGCGCGCCCTTCGACGGTCAGGTTGCCCATCATCCGGTACATCTGGTTATCGCCCAGGCGCACCTCCACCGAGGACTTCTCGCGCCGTACGTCTTCCCCGTGCGAGGCGAACGCCGCGGCCAGCGTGTCTAGGACCGCCTGCGGCGGCTGGGCGCACGTCCACTGTTCGTTCTTTTCCACGATCGGTTTGGTGCTGAACAGGAACCCCATGCCGGTTTCCCCCTTTGCTAGAGACTGGTGTTTCGGGTTATTCGTTGCTGACTCACGTCCAACGGTTTACGTAGCCGCGGCTCCCCTGTCCGCGTCACGCGGAAGCAGCTGGCCCTAAACTGCCGTCCGCTCCGCCTCGCTGCGGAGGATGCAGAATTCGTTGCCCTCCGGATCGGCCAGCACCACCCAGCCGGTTCCACCAGGGCGGCGCTGGTCGTCCACCTGGGTTGCACCCAGTGCCAGGAGCCGCTGGAGCTCCGTGTCCCGACCGCCCACCTCATCCGGTTGCAGGTCCAGGTGCAGCCGGTTTTTGACCTGCTTGCTGTCCGGCACCTTGATGAACAGGAGGCGTTGGCCGCCGTCGGGCGCGTAAATCATGCATTCTTCTTCGCCGGGCCGGTTCGGGTCCTTAGGGTCCTCGGAGAAGCCGAGCACCTGGGCCCAGAACAGGGACTGGGCGTACGGATCGAGGCTGTCGAAGGTGGTGTGGGAGATGGAAGCAGTCATGGCCGACAGCCTACGGCCTGTGGCTCCTATGCCGGGCGCTCCACACCGAGGGCTGCGGCGGCCTTCCCGAGCAGGTCCTCCACCCGGTTCGCGACGGATTCGTCAACGCCGGACGGGGTTCTGTTGGTGTGCCTGCCTCCGGACATGTCATAGGCCCGTGCCGCAATGCTGGTCCCGAGCGGGGTGATGGTGGTCCTGAACTCAACTGCCACCGGCACCCGGGCACGGCCCGCGGCGAAGCGCTTTCCCCAGAACCGGTACCGCCAGCTGGACCCGAGCCGCGCTTCCGCCCGGTCATCCTCCCGGCTGATTCGTGCCCCGTCCCCTTCGAAGGCTGCAGCGAGGGCTTTCAGTACCGCGGACTGGGGCAGCGGCGACATCCACTGCTCGGAGACTTCACACAAGGGTGATGTTGTAGACCGCATAAGGCCGCTCCTGTCGTTTACCTTTCAGCGTTTGTTTTCGTCCGTATTCTGTACTGCCGGCTCCCGCCCCGCCTTCCTGCCCGTGTCGGCTTTCGGCTCCGCTCGGTGAGAGGTACCGGCCCGCCGGCCCAGCCATTCCTGCCGGTAGGCGTCCACCTCCCGGGCCTTCTTGTTGCCGAAGTGCACTCCCAACCAGGCGCCCGCTGCGGCGCCGGCACCCAGCAGCAAGGAAGCGTTTCCCGTCCAGGCAGCAAACAGCAGTGCAGCCGCAGCTGAAGCCAGAGCTGCAACGGCAACCACCAGGACCCTGCGGCCGCGTGGTTGCGGGGCGTGTAGTTGCGGGTCGCTTGGTTCGGGGTCCGCGTGGGTGTCGCGCTCCTCAGTCATCCGTATTTCCCCCATCAACCGATCATCGATTGGAGAGGAGACAGTAGCGCGGCGGCGGCGGGAAAACCAGCGTGGGTCTAAGCCTCCGGCTGGGGAAGGTGTTCCGCTGCCCACTGCCCCAGCTGGCGGAGCACCGGCACCAGTTGCTCGCCACCGGGAGTGAGGGTATAGGCGACGGAGATGGGCGGATCCGGCTCGACGACGCGGGTCAGCAGCATGGCCTCGGCCAGCTCGGACAAACGGTCGGAGAGGACAGCGTCACTGATGCCCTCCACGGACCGGCGCAGAGCGGCGAAGGACAACGGTCCGGCGCTCAGGGCGTCCACGATCATTCCGTTCCACCGCTTGCCCAAGATCGAGAAGGCAAGGCTGACCGCGGAATCGCATGTGTGCACTGGGGCGGGACCTCTATCCATACGGTGATTCTACCGCTACTGTCATCCTAGTCACTCTGAAAAACAGAGCGACTAAGAAACTTTCTCGATTGGAGCGTCATGACCCTCTTCCGCCTGGATGCCAGCATTTTCCCCTCCATGTCCGCCAGCCGTTCCCTCGGTGACCTCGTCGAGGAGCAGTGGGCTGCCGTTCATCCCGACGCCGCGGTCATTCGCCGCGACCTTGCCGATTCTCCCGTCCCCACCGAGGCATGGCAGCATGCCGTCACCGCAGGCTTCATGCCGGACGCGGACCGCACCGTTGAGCAGCGGAACGCAGTGGCGCTGGCTGCCACGCTGGCCGAGGAACTCCTTACCGCTGATGCCCTGCTCTTCACCGTCCCGCTGTACAACTTCGGCGTGGCACAGACCTTCAAAACCTGGTTCGACCTGACGGTTACGGATCCGCGCATCGGCCTCGCACCCACAGCCCTCGGCGGCAAACCGGCTGTCCTCACCACAGTGCAGGGCGGCAACTACAGCCCCGGCACCCCGAAGGAAGGCTGGGACCACTCCACTCCGTGGCTGCGCCGCGTGCTGGGAGACGTGTGGGGCCTGGACCTGCGCGTCGTGGAGCGCCCGTTCACACTCGTGGGCGTGGACCCGGCCCTTGAGGCCTTCAGCGGCATGGCTGCCGCGTTGAAGGAGGAGGCCGAAGCGGACGCGGTGAAGTTTGGCCGGGAGCTGTCCGGGGCGGGCGTCCCGCGCTAGTCGGGGCCTGGTTGTCCCGGGCCACTCCCGGGGCAGCCGGACCTACACCCGCTCCAGCAGCTGTCTCAGGCCACGAGCCGAATGCCATCAGCCTGCACTTGAACAAACGGGCCACAAGGTCGTGTCATCCGTTCATACACTTCTGCCACCACTAACATGTTGAATACCTTACGAAACGTTGGACGGATATATCGCATGCGCTACCAAAACGAAGATCAAATCAAGCAGGCGCTTGGGATCGAATCATGGAGGAATCTCTCCAAAGATAAGCTGATCAGGTTCGCTGCAATGATGCCCGACATGGATACTGAGCTAGCCCTCAAAGTCGTCGAGCAGTTCCCACACTTCAAAGAACTAGCAATGGGTGCTGTGGATTCAATGGAGAAAGCACACGAGGCTACGCTCAAGGCTAACAACCAGAGTCAGAAACGCGTCCACCGGGCGTTCGAGCAGATTCGAGAGGTCCTCACGGCTGAACTAGAGCGAGAGGGCCTCACAGCCGAGGAAAAGAAGTATCTGCTCGATATGCTCATGGAAACCGGAAAGATGCAGTCCCAAAAAGACACGGAAAATAAAGAATTTTTGGATGGACTGTTCAAGAAAGTTCTGTTGGGTGCTGGTGCGGCTCTTGCACTCGGTGTGGTTTTCGTAGGAGGCAAAGTACTGGCCGAGGGCAACGACGACCGGGAGATCACCTCGGCTGATTGACGGGCTGCATACGAGGAGTTCTAGAAATACAGTGGAAGTCCCGCCGGGAACTCTCAGGACTGGTCCTCCGGCTATGGTGTCGGTATGACTGATCCCATCGAGGGCTCCGTGGACCGCCTTGAGCGCCAGGAGCACCGCCGTCTCATTGACGCCGCAATTGACTCAATCCTGACGAAGGATGCCGAGCTGTTGGCCCGGCTCGCCGACGCCTAAACAGCCGGACCTACACCCGCTCCAGCAGCATCGACACGCCCTGGCCCAGTCCCACGCACATGGTCACCAACCCCTTGGACGCGCCCTCGCGCTCCATCCGGTTCAGCATGGTCACCGTCAGCCGCGACCCGGACGAACCGAGCGCATGCCCCAGGGCGATCGCGCCGCCGTCGCGGTTCACAATCGACTCGTCCAGGTCCAGGGCACGCAGGCAGGCCAGCGACTGCGCGGCGAACGCCTCGTTCAGCTCCACGGCCTCCACGTCGCCGAGCGACCAGCCGGCCCGCGCCAGCACCTTCTGCGTCGCCGGCACCGGCCCGATGCCCATCACGGACGGTGCCACCCCGGCGGAGGCGCCGTCGATAATCCGCGCCCGCGCATCCAGTCCCAGCCGGCGCACGGCGTCCGCGCTGACGACGACGACGGCGGACGCGCCGTCGTTCAGTGAGCTGGCGTTCCCGGCCGTCACCACGCCGTCGGCCCGCACAATGGGCCGCAGCTTCGCCAGGGCCTCGATGCTGGTCTCCCGGCGCGGGCCCTCGTCGGTCTTCACCACGCCCTTCTTGGTTTCCACCGGCACAATTTCATCCGTGAACCGGCCCTCGTCGATGGCGGCCAGGGCCAGAGTATGCGAGCGCAGCGCGAACGCGTCGGAGTCTTCCCGGGAGATGCCGTCCCGGGCGGCGAGTTCCTCGGCGGTTTCGGGCATCGAATAGGTCGTGCCGGGCAGGTCATAGAACTTCGGGTTGGTGAACCGGGCGCCGATTGCCGAATCCGCCAGCTCGCCGGGCTTGGCGAAGGCCTTCTCCGGCTTGGCCAGCACCCACGGGGCGCGGGACATGGACTCCACTCCCCCGGCCACCACGACGTCGGCGGCCCCGGACTTGATCATCTGCGAGGCGGTGATGATGGCGCTCAGCCCGGAGGCGCACAGCCGGTTCACGGTCATGGCCGGCACCGTGTCCGGGAAACCAGCGAGCAGGGTGGCCATCCGGGCGACGTTGCGGTTGTCCTCCCCGGCCTGGTTGGTGTTGCCCAGCAGCACCTCGTCGACGTCGCCGGGGCTGATCCCGGCCCGGGCCACGGCCTCTTGCAGCACCAGGGCGGCGAGGTCGTCCGGCCGGACGGAGGAGAGGGCGCCGCCGTAACGGCCAACAGGCGTGCGGACACCGGAAATCAGATAGGCCTCGGTCATGCAGGCCATCGTACTGTGGCCGGCGCATTGATGTGAGCCGGACCACTATGGCTGCCCGCAGAGATTCCCACGCTCTGGTGCAAATGTTGCCGTACGGGAACACACCAGTCTCAGGGGCACCAGAGTGTGGGAAGGAGCGCCTGCACCATGAACCCGAGGCTGAGCGGCATGTACCAAGGCGAGTGCGTGCCCTCTCAGACGGCGGGCTTTATTGCACCCCGTACTGCAACCCACTCGGTCACGGGGATTGTGTTGATTCGGAGAGTGCGGCCCGCTCCGGCGTCAGGGGAACAGTCGGTACTGGCACCGGCACTGGTGCCTGGGACGGTCCGGGCGTCGGGACCGGCGGGGTCGGGACAGTCGGAGTCGGGACCGGCGGCGTGGGCGGCTGCGGCGCCGGCGAGGGGGGCGTCGGCGTG